>NZ_FNPQ01000024.1:0-45332 GCF_900107335.1 Nitrosomonas sp. Nm58
GTCTTCTTGCGCGCACTTTCCAGCAGTGGGCGGATCTGCTCGAACTGTTCGCGACTGATATCACTTGGATAACTTGTTCTCATCCTGCAAATATCACACTTTTTCTGTCAAACGAAAAGACTTTGAACAGGTTCTAAGAACGGTGGGCTTAGTATAGTTCTGATGAGCTTTGCCGTAATAGAATTAAATACACTTAGTATTTAATTTAATAGGGAGTTGAAAATGGATGACGCGGGATACTACATAGCGCAGCAAAAAGAAGAAGTGCAGTTTAATCAAGCATACGGATACGGAGCATTTAACTGCAATGAAAAATTCTTTCTCTGCTGGGTAGATGGAGTTAAGTATGAAAAAGAAATAGGGGGTTGGGAGTCCCGAAGCAAGCTACTTGAAATTTTTTCCAAGTTCCATAGCAAGGGACAGATCGACAGCGATTACTTTTTGGCCAGGAGTATTCCAATCGAAGATGATGATGATGATGATGATTGGGATGACGAATCTGAATATCTGCCTAAAATTGATAATCTCAAGTGTATTTAGTTTCAATGCGATCTTCTTATCCGTCACATCAAAGCCTATCGGTACCTACAGAGACTCGATGATGTAGAGTGAAGGCGGCAGAACGCGCAGGAGTTTGCTGGTGGCAACCAGCATGGTCACAATCTGTGTGCGTTCTACCGTACAGAACAAAATTTTCTTGATGGCGATGGGGGAAGCATATGCATCTACCCCTCTCTTCATCGATTAGCGCCCGCGATTACCTGAATGGTGACTTGATTTTGGCGAAAACCAGCTTGTCTGTGGCATGGCCTGATGGCGTGCAGCTTCAGACATTTTCTTGGCAGGTTGTTTTTTAGATGAGTTTGGCGCATTGCCTGATAGCTGCTTGCCTGCCGATTTTGATTGGAGTGCACGATTGGGATTGTGTTGTTCTAGGCGCCCATTTTCCGTGCGACCATTTACTGGTGGGGGGGAGCGTTTCCCAGCCTTCCTATCGATCTGGTTTGGTTTCTTGCTTTGGCTAGCGGTGCGGCGTTGTGGTTGTCTGGGCAGTTTTGGCGTTTCGGGTTCTATTTTGATAGGCGCAATAAATCCTTCGACGATTGTTTTGGGAATCTCGCGTCTAATCAAGCGCTCTATGTCACGCAGGTATTTCATTTCTTCGTGATCCACCAGCGATATCGCCGCGCCCGGGCTGCCTGCTCGGCCCGTGCGACCGATGCGATGCACATAATCTTCGGGGATATTTGGCAGCTCGAAATTCACCACTTGCGGCAGTTGGTCGATATCCAGCCCACGTGCGGCGATATCGGTCGCTACCAGCACGCGTACCGATCCCTCCTTGAACTCAGATAATGCTTTGGTGCGGGCTCCCTGGCTCTTGTTGCCATGAATTGCGGCGGCTTTGATGCCATCTTTGATCAGCTTTTCTGCCAGGCGATTGGCGCCATGTTTGGTGCGGGTAAAAACCAGCACCTGTTGCCAGTTATGATGCGTGATCAGATGACTCATCAGATCACGTTTATGACTTTGATCCACTAAATGCACCGTTTGTTCGACCAATTCCGATGCGGTATTGCGGCGTGCGACTTCAACAAAACCCGGGTTATGTAACAGAGCAGTGGCCAGCGCCCTGATTTCGTCAGCGAATGTGGCTGAAAAGAGCAGGCTTTGTCTTTGTTCAGGCAGCAGTGCAAGAATTTTTTTAATATCGTGGATAAAGCCCATATCCAGCATACGATCGGCCTCATCCAGCACGAGGATCTCGATACCGGATAAATCCAGCGTTTTCTGGCCAGCGTGGTCGAGCAAGCGGCCAGGAGTGGCCACCAGGATATCCAGTGGTTTGCACAAGCGCGTGATTTGCGGGTTGATATTGACTCCACCGAATATCACAGCAGAAGTCAGCGGTAGATATTTGCCATAGGTTCTGACTGCTTCTTCTATTTGCGCAGCGAGCTCGCGTGTGGGCGTCAATATTAGACAGCGTGGGCGGCCTTTTGTATTGCTGGCAGCTTTTTTCTGACTCAGTAGTTGCAGAATGGGTAATGTGAAGCCGGCCGTTTTGCCGGTACCCGTTTGTGCGCCAGCAAGCAGATCGCCGCCGCTCAATATTTGTGGGATAGCCTTGACCTGGATAGGCGTGGGTGTGATGTAGCCGGCATCAGCAATGGCGTGCATGATGGGCTGACTTAATCCTAGTGTAGCGAAGTCAGGGGTGGTAAGGGTTGTTTCTAAGGTTTTTAGTTCAACAGACAAGATAATACTCCTGCGACGGCCTGCCACTCATGAGTAGCACCAATCGAGGCAGACGAATAAAAGATCAGTAGTGATCGACACCAGAAGAATATCGAACTGATCGGATGAAAAGAAAGTCGCTGCACTGATTGGTTGGGTGCAGGGATTTCGCATTATAGGGGCTTGCAGGATAAAAAAATGAATATTTATCAGACCAGTTCAATGCGGGAAGACGAGCAGAAGTTTTTTATGGTGGTCAATTCTACAATGATTGCATATTTGTTTCCACTGAGTGGAGAAGGCACAAAATATCCTTGTTTATAAGCATAGGTAAATGGGAGGGATTGATTTGTCGATTCAATTATAAGGTATTGACAAAAGTCAATACTTTCCAGGCATGTTTCTCTTATCCTTAGCGATGCTAAAGTGATCAGCTCAGTGAAAGGGCAAGGAAGATGGGCCATTATCTCAATACTGAAAATTTCCCATGTGCAACAGTGGAAGAGAAGCAAGCGCTGGCCGGCGCTGTGGAAACCATTATCGCCAATGATTTCAAGGGAGAGATGCTTCCCATGCTGGCTGGCTACCGGAAAATTCTGGAAGACAATCGACGACGTGAAGAATGGAATGGCATCCATGAGAAACTGATGACGCTGTTTAAATGTGGAAAAAGTACGCTTCTGGATGGCCCGATGATCGGTGTTCCAATTTCCATTCGTGACAGCGATTATTTCAAGGAGACAGCTAAAAAATACGACCATAGTAGATCTATGCGGTCTCACATCGAGTGGATGGCGACGCTCTGGAATGCTGCTTACGCGAGCACGGGACTTTGGATGGGAAAAACCTTTGAGCCCGTTTCCAGAGAAGTCTTCGCTGCTAAATGTGACAATAATCCGGTGATGATGGAAAGATACGATCCAACCGTCACTAGAATAGGTCGCAATTTTTTCCGTGAACCTCATCAACCCAATTTCCTGCAAAGCTTTGGTTTACCTGTTCTCACGCAGTTCTGGGAGCTGAAGGACCGCCCTCTGGATCCGAGTGCATGGGGTTTCGACAGCCCATTACTCGCGATAAATCTCGATAAGGAAAAAGCTATTCCTTATGTCAAGACAGGAGGAGTTTTCCTGGCGTTACCAGGTAATTCGGTAGTCGAGGAAATGAACGGCAAGGCAGTGTATCAACTGAATTATCGTTGGCCCGAACTCCATCCGGCTTTCCCGATGACCCGGTTGGTCAATGAACTGGTACAGATTGATGAAGGGGTTTACCTGGGTCAACTGGTGATGGCGACGCATCATTACAGCTTGGGAACCTTGCGGTTACCCTTGTCCGGAGAGTCACCTCGAGAATGGGAATTGGGTGAGGCCTATGCTGGAAACACGCAAATCGATTATGGCTATCAGAACAATGGCTTCTTTCTGATGATCGATACTTCTAGGGCCAGGCAGGTATTTGCTGATGAAGCTTTTCCAAACCTGCGGCCACGGCCCGGTGAGATTGGATGGAAGGAATTGGGTTATGACAAGTCGTCCTCTATAAAACTGGTAGTTTCTACCTCTGAAGGTGCGGACTGAAGTTGAGATTTCCATACTTACCAAGAAGAAAGACCGGTCCTTTTATTTTCTGTGCGTGACAGGATAGGAAGTGTTGCTGGCAAAAAACAACATCTTATCCTCTGCGCCCCCATAAGGATAAGCAAAACAAGTGCCGTGAAACTCACTCAAGAGTTAATATTCTAATAAGATAATCTATGTATGATGTGTAAGGATGATTATCGGTACTGAAATCAATGTGGTGAAGAGCGTTGAGAATAAAAGGCAGTCTTCTACGTTTTTTCGTGTTTTTCTTCTGGTCAGAAAGTAAATATTCTGCCTTGTGGAGGTATACAAAATGATTCTGAAAAATAAAAATCCCCATTTTGGGTGAGAATGTTGAACATGGATACTCAACAAAAACAGATTGTTGTTATAACAGGCGCTTCGGGAAATATCGGTAGTGCGCTCTGCGAAGCCTTGAGAAAAAATTATTACGTGGTTGGGCTTGATACCAATTCGTGTGATAAAGCAGATACCAGTATTGCTTGCAATCTGACGTCTGAAGATTCCGTAAAATCAGCATTTAACAAAATACGTATACAGTATGGACAGAAAATCGCTGCTGTTATTCATCTAGCGGCATATTTTGATTTTACTGGCGAACCCAATCCACTTTATCAAAGTGTCACTATTGAAGGTACCCGGCGTTTACTTAAAATTATGCAGGATTTTGAGATCGAGCGTCTCATCTATTCCAGCACAATGCTAGTTCACGAGCCAAGCGTGCCAGGCCAAAAAATCAATGAAGATATGCCCCTTAGACCTAGTTGGGTGTATCCACAATCCAAAGCCGAAGCAGAAAAAATCATCAAGCAACAACACGGCAATATCCCTTTTACTATTTTGCGATTAGCCGGCGTTTATGATAACGATAGCGCGGTACCCACATTATCTCACCAGATTGCCCGAATTTATGAACGCGACCTCAAAAGCCATCTTTATGCGGGTGATCTGATGGCCGGTCAGGCCTTTATCCATAAAGAAGACATGGTGGATCTGTTCACACGTGTAGTGGATCGCCGCAAGAAACTGCCGAAAGCCAATATCCTGCTTGCTGGCGAGAGTGAGGTGATGGGCTATCGGGAATTGCAAAACCGGATTGGTAACCTGATTTTCGGCAAGAAGGAGTGGCAAACGATAGATATTCCGGAATTTGTCGCCAAGTCGGGCGCATGGCTGGAGGAACAAGCCGAGCCCATTATTCCTGATGCCATTGATCAAGGCAAGAAACCTTTTATCAAACCATTCATGATTGACCTGGCTTCCGATCATTACGATCTCGATATCAGCCGGGCGCGAGAATTACTGGATTGGCAGCCGAAGCATAATATTTATGATGGCTTAAAAGATCTCGTTGCCAGTCTGAAGAAAGACCCTGCCAGCTGGTATAAAAGGAACGGCATTCTGCTGCCGGACTGGGTGCAAACAGCGAAAGAAAAACATAGGAACGCTGATCAGATCAGGCGCAAGCATGAAACAGAATACCGCCGCCAGCATAATGAAAATATTTGGGCGCATTTCCTCAATATGGGTCTAGCCTTTTGGCTCATAACCGCCCCGTTTATGATGGAATACGAATCGCAAGCCTTGGTCTGGAGCGATATTATTTCAGGAGGGGTGCTTCTCGTTTTATCATTCATATCCTTATCCTGGCGTTTTGGTCTGGTTCGCTGGCTGTGTGGTGCAGTAGGATTCTGGCTATTGAGTGCGCCATTGATCTTCTGGGCGCCAAGCGCAACGGCTTATCTCAACGACACGATTATTGGTATGCTGGTCATGGGTTTTGCAGTTTTAACTCCTCCGGTACCAGGTGTTTCAGCAGTGGCGGCACAAACCGGACCGACCATACCACCAGGTTGGTCCTACTCGCCTTCTAGCTGGTTTCAGCGCTTGCCGATCATCATATTGGCATTTGTCGGCTTCTTTATATCCCGCTATCTGTGCGCTTATCAGCTTGGTCATATCGATGGTGTATGGGAGCCATTTTTTGCAGGCTCCTTGCAGGATCCACAAAATGGAACCGAAGAAATTATCACTTCATCTATTTCCAAGGCCTGGCCGGTGCCAGATGCCGGGCTGGGGGCAATGACTTATGCACTCGAAATTCTGACAGGTATTATCGGTTCTGCAAGACGTTGGCGCACGATGCCCTGGCTGGTGATATTATTCGGTATCATGATTGTGCCATTGGGCATCGTTTCCATTTTCTTTATCATCATTCAACCTATCCTGATCGGGACATGGTGCACCTTATGTTTGATTGCTGCAGCGGCCATGCTGATACAAATTCCCTATTCCATCGATGAATTGATCGCAACTGGTCAATTTCTTTACCGTAGAAAGAAGCAGGGACGCTCGCTTTTACGCGTTTTCTTCCAGGGAGATACCGATGAGGGAAAATGGGAGTTAATTGAAGAGGATTTTGTACAAAGACCATCAAAAATTCTCAAGGAAATACTGGGGGGGGGCGTGACGTTACCCTGGAATTTGGTGTTGTGTATCCCCATTGGGATTTGGCTGATGTTTACGCGTGCCACGCTGGATGCAGGAACAAGTATGGCCAATGCAGATCATTTAATTGGCTCACTGGTACTGACTGTGGCCATCACTGCTCTGGCCGAGTCGGGTCGTGCCAGCCGATTCTTTATCATACCACTTGGCACCGCTTTATTAGTCACCCCTTTCTTTTATGACACAAGTATGACGTCATTGATTTCCAGTATATTATGTGGATTGCTTTTAATCGCATTCAGTTTGCCGCGTGGGGCAATATACAACCGTTACGGAAAGTGGGACCGGTTCATTGTTTGAGGGGATCGTAGATCACTCCAGGTGCGCGAATTAGAACTATCCCAGATTTTCCATTAGAAAATTTCCCTAATGGAAATGAATACAATACTGGAATCACACCGAATAATGACGGTGCAATGCTAAGCAGGCTCTGATTCTTGTTTTATAGAGCAGAAAAATTAATAGCCTGAATTTATTTTCTTTATCGCTGTTTGTGCTTGCCAAGTAGATCATCAGTATGACTCCAATCAAGCGGTCTTTGTTCAAAAGAGATAAAAAAGGAATGAAACCAGGAAGGCAAAATACCTTCTCCATTTTAGATACGCCGACAAGGGTAGTTTCTCCAAAGAATTCCAAGCGTAAGCACAGTGCATAAAAATAGTATTGCTAGTACCAAAGGCTCTTTAATCATTTGGCCTAGCCTGCTAAAACCGCCATCTAGAACCTACATTAAGGTCAAAAGGATACCGATAAGCAGGCTTAACCATTTGCTCCACATATCATATAAAAGCTTTGCGCCAGATCGGATGAGTTGGCTAGTTTCTCATGCATCTGACCCTCCACACTCGATCTTGAGTCAACCTGCAGAATTGTCATTTTGAAATGATAGTCCTTGGCTTTATTCTGAGAATCAGATCACAGGCTTCACGGACGGCGCCATGCCCACCCGGACGGGTACACACGTAATGAGCTCGCTGCAGAATTTCCGGAACGGCGTCTGCTGGACAAAGGGCAACACCTGCCTGGCTTAGGCACTCTAAATCACAGAGATCGTCTCCCATATAGGCAATATCTTGTAAAGAAATACCCCATAACTTAATCTTGCGCTCGAGTGCTGCCAATTTATTTCTTATTCCAGGATAGTATTCAGCAATATTGAGTTTTTTCATTCTCGCGGCCACAGCAGGGCTGTCTTCAGAGCTGAAGACACAAACCCTGATGCCATTTTCACGTAGCAATTGCAAACCATGCGCATCGCGAGTATTAAACTTTTTTAGCGCCTCGCCATCCGCTCCATAATACATGCCCCCATCGGTCAGAGTACCGTCCACATCCAGTATGAATGCCTTAATCTGTGAAGCACCCATCTGGATTGAGGCCAATTTCTGCCTGAGCAAAAGTTGTTCCACCACAATCCAGTCAGCTTCATCGTCTATCTCGATTGCAGTTTCAGCAGGCATCTCATGAATACCAATGCGTCCCCCTAAACGGCTCCCTGTTTCTTCCAATACTTTTGCTCGAGTCAGATAAAAGGCACCATTTTCCATTAGCCATCCTTCAAAATCCTGCCGTCTTGGACGTTTGGCAGGATGGTAGTTAAGGGGTGTTCCTGATTGAGTCCAGAAAAAACGTTTCGATGATACCGCAGTCAGCAGAGAGTCGAGATTTTCTGCAACAAATTTATGCCTGGCAGCATGGAAATCGTCTGCCTGGGTAAGCGGTGAAGTTGCCTGAATCAGACCTACCACATCAAACGATATTCGTTGTTGAAACTCAAGCAGTGCACTTTCTGTACTGGCTGTGTCTGTGCACGTTTCAGCTGAGCGATCCAGTACCGTCACACCGGAAGAAAATTCATCCAGTACCATTCTGCGGATTCTTGATGAATCAGTGGCAACGTAAATTTCGTTGAAACACTGTGAGACGATTGCCTGTTCCAGACTCCAGGCAAATAACGGCCGGCCTGCGATGGAGCGGATGTTCTTATCAGGAATCGATTTTGAATTCGCGCGCAAGGGCATGAAAGCGACCCAACGCATCAGTTGAAATGAACTCCTTTAAAACGTTTGAGCTTGTTGCGCTGTGGCAGCTCGATTTCCAGTATGGACTGATCCTTAAATGTCAATGCATTGGATACGGCGCGCACATCCCGAACCAGCTTGCGTAATCCATCCGGCTCCAATGAGGCGGCATGATCGGTTCCCTTCCAGGTTCGATCCAGAGTAAAGTGCCGTTCAATCCAGGAGGCGCCCAATGCCACGGCTGCAGAATCAACAGCTATACCGAGATGATGCCCTGAGAAGCCAATTTCCTTAATGCGTGAGCCAAATCGGTCCTGTATCGATCGTAGCTCCAGCAAGCAGACTTGTTCAAAAGGAACAGGGTAGCCTGAAGTACAGGCATACAAGACAACCCGATGGGCGGCGTCAGATGCTTCCATCAAAGCTACAATCTGTTCCAGCTCAGAGGGGGTGGTCATACCTGCGGAGATATGGATGTCACCGCGATAATTGCGAGCAAGAAATTCCAGCATGGTGAAATTGAGATTGCACGCTGACGGTATCTTGATGAATTCTGGACTGAGACTTGCAATTTCCATTGCTGAGGTAATATCCCAGACTGAGGTCGAATAACCAACGCCATATGCTTGGCACCACTGCTTCAACTGTTGATGCTGCTCGATATCAAATTCTAGAAATTCACGATGAGCACCGTAGGTTCTCCCATAGCTATTTTGAGAATTGGGGTGGGGTGCATGGTATTCTTCTGGCGTGAGCAATTCCTTATTCGATCGTTTCTGGAACTTGACGAAATCACATTTAGTGAAGCTCGCAGCGACCCTTATCATCTCCCGAGCAATCTCAATGTCACCTTTATGGTTACAGCCTATTTCAGCAACAACTTTGGGTGTTTTCATAGATAGATAATGTTGAGTGAGTCATTCAATCCTACAGACAAACAAATTTTTATTACAAATTTACTGTACTATATTCCAACTATCAGCCAAATGATATTTTCAATTTAATGGCCCCCTCCAAGAAATAGGAACTTTAGGCGCTAATCCTAAACACATGCTTTGCATAAGGTTCAACTTTGATCGTATTAAAGCGCTTCAATAACTCACCAAAACGTCCAATTTTCTGCTCTATTTCTACCACTGAGAGTTCAGGAAAACGGTGATCATGATATGCCTGCCGGTTAGGACCTGAGCGGCGCATATATAGACTCGTCAAAGCAGCCTTTAGCTTGGCAAATAGCTGCCCTTGAAGATAGGTGCCGAGTGGTTTGGCTGGCGGCTGTTTTTCATTGTAGCCACTGGCTTCCAGAACATCAATAATCCGCTCACAAGCGAATGGCCCGTCTCGTGCAGCCAGATAGTAATCGATGAGATCTTGGCGTTCCTGACTCTCCGCTGCTCCCAGATCACCCCTAAGAATCTGAGACAAAGTCTCCGCCAGCTCTTGAAAATTAAAACATTGATAACTGAGCTTGGTAGGCAAGCCCTGAAAGTCATAGTCATAATATTTGTTCAGTGTCGCTAAATAGGAGATAGCAGGAGCCCCTAGAACATAAGCCTCCAGGCCAGTCGTGCACCCATTGTGTACCATTGCTTTTGCAGCGAGTAACCAGGGAATAACATTGCCCTGATTCGTTATAATGACTCGCGGGCATTTTGCAGCAATCTCGTGGTAAAGCTGATAGCTTTCACTCGGGTGAGGCCGGACAACGATGGTTAGCTCAGGAAAGGCTTGCTCGAGCATGGGAATGAGCTGCTTGAAGTCTCCCAGAATTGCCAGCTTATGATCTCGCAGTCCTTCAGCAAATTCCCTGCTCATTCCCATGCCAGCTTGACCAAGACGTGCCGGCTTCAGGTGATTTTTTGTTGGCAGAAACAAACCCACATGCGGAATATAGGGGTTTACATCGCTAAAGTTGGTGTTGATAAGAATAAAATCTCCATAAAGATTACGCAACCTTTCAACCTCGGTAGCAAAGTAAGGGCGAATTTCTGATCGCAGCATGTCACCGCGCGGATTTCCGGTAATATGGATAGGCAGATTTTCAGGCAGCGCAGGGTACTGCCGAAGCAGATCAACATTTTCCTGACCCCAGGCAAATACATGGGATACATTTTGGATAGTCAGGGGAGACAGGCGGAGAGAAAAATAGGTGGCTGCTGGCGGATGGACCAGTGCCTCTTCTTCCCATGCAATAATCTCATGACCCAGTTGGCGTAGGATCTTAAACATCGAGTTGCTCAGGCTACGCATACTTTTCGCTAAGTAAATGCCCCTTGGAATCGAGGCCGCCTGGAAATGAGTGAAGGCCCGGGAACCGATGATGACCGGAAAACCACGCTCGGCTGCGACACAGGACAAAAGAATTTTCGCATCCAGTTCGCGAACTTGGCTTTCGACAGGGATGATAAGCGTTGAGGCTTGATTTTTCATATGAAATAGCGTCTGAATTAAACAGTCATTGGATAAAGCCGCTTAGTTGTCACGGATGTGATGGCTTTTTCATTCTCCAGCATCCTCCATCGATCGGAAAAAGCGTTGAAAATCTGGGGATTATTTGAAATAGCAATAATTTCGTGATTCAACCAGAAGGAAGGTTTCGTCCAATTAAAACTGCCAAAAATCGACCAGTTCTGACCACGGTCTTCCACTAACACAAACTTAAGATGCATGGGTAGGCCATCAAATTGCCTACACCGCCTAAAATGAATTCCGGCAGCGATCAGACGGTGTTCTACAGTCGGAGTGACACGCCGGAGCGTTGGCTCCGCAATGACTTCCACCATTGCACCGCGGTTAGCAAGCTCGATCATCACACTAGCAGCGCGCTTTGTTCTGATGTGCGATGCCGCGATGCGGACATGCGCACCTTTACCCACCTGCTGCAGGAATTGCATGACTGGATGGGGACGCATGCTGGGTAAAAAATGAATAGTGGTATCAATACCCTTGATGGCATAGTTTGCGTGAGCAGAAAATCGATAAAGTAATCCAGGTGGGGTCTGGTGCAACTGTCGGGCATGCTTTACCAGTTGCTCGACGAGCAGCGGCTCATGAAATCCAATGAGCATATTATGGCCCTGATTCTGATCGCCAATCTCCCGAATGAGATCCGGCCGCTCTTCCAGCCGGTTTCCTGATGGATTAAAAGAGCCGATGAAAGCGACGGGCTCGGGATGCGAAAAGCAGTACAACTTTTCATGTAATTGAGGTCTCCATGACCTCCTTCGAGGGGAAGGTATTCCTGGAAGTGTTATTGTACGAAACCTGTCACCCAGACCTTCTGGTCCCGAAAGCATGGCAATCACATTATCATTGGCATCGGAAACACGAGGTTTGCCTGCCAGGCACACCGTAACCCTGACTCCTCGCCTGTGGGCCTGAATGAGGGCTCTGGCCACCTCTAAATCACGAAAATAATAAGTAACCCAATCGATAGAGCCGCCCGCCGGAACAGCTGCGATATGCTGTGTCAACAGATTACGAAGATAACCTGATGATCGGTCTGGTCCACCAAAATAAACCTCGTAAGCTGATTTCATTTGCATAATGAATGCACCTCCAAGGGAACATACTTGGCAATAACGGTTCGTCTCAGATTAAACGCCAGCAGTTTACCGAGTCGGTCATTACCAACGGGACCGCTCTTGGCACGCTGGACGATATCTAAATCGGGCGCCTTATTGGTCTTGATTAAACAAGGACCCGTGACAAGTATAGCGATATCCCAGCCGATTACCACCTGATCTGAGAAGAGACGACTATGGACATGCTGTACAAAATGGATCAATTCAGGCCAGCACGGAAGCTTGCGGTGCAAGATTGGCACATTCGTCTCAGGATGTCTTTCGTACCCTCCGTCTGTCACTGTTCCCCAGGCCCCACGAGTGCCTCTTCCTGATACACCCGTCTGGATATCGACATTCGCTGCAATTCCTCCGGCATGGTAATTGTCGACGACCGAAGCGGTACTGCGCGCCATACGAAAGACCGCGTTGGTCACTTCATAGTCATCTGACTCATTATGACAGCTCATAACACGGATGGTGGCCAGCGTACCATTGGCAAGATCGATTATTTCTCGGTGGTTTATGAAGCTGTGACTGGACAAGATAGGTCTTGTGCTCTGAGGCTTTCTGCAAGCGTCCAAGTATTTCGTCTCCCGTCATGATCTTGCCATCGCTACATCGAAATTGCCCTGAACCCCAATAATTCCAACGCGAAGTACCTCCTCCACCTTGCTCAGCCAATGATTTCACGAAAAGATCCATTTCAGGCAGATCTTCTGTACCCTGCCCATCGATTTTGATGATTTGCCCTTTCTCAATAATCCAAAGGATAGGTGTTGTTGCAATGCCATTATCATTACAGCGAGTCTTGAGGTGTGCCTTGCCCTTGATGCATCCTGCACTGCGTTCGGCAGGGATAGGAAGCCCTCCATTGTAATATCGCAATAACTTGTAGAGACCCGCTTTCATTTCGAAGTGATTCAGGTATTCACCAGCATGTGCTTTCTTACTGTCATCGTGCAGTTCAAAAATGTAGTGCCGGGTGGTAGGATTGCAAATCGGTTAGCGAGTCCGATTTGCTCGTAGGCTTGCCGGGCAATTCCCTTGCCCGTTTGTTTTTTGATGAAGCGTCCATTGAGCGTAGTGAAGACTGTGGCCAGCAAGGCTGCCACAAATGGTACCAATGGGAGTGCTGCATACATTATGAAGCGATCAACCAAGCCTGGTTTCGTTCCATATTTCACGCTGGAAGTACCGATGGATTGAAGTTGCTACCGTACCATCATCGGGTAGCTCGGAGAAGATCAAGAATGCCCCACTCAAATCAATTTTTTTCATTGCTGTGATTCCTCCCAATTTGCATCAGGCAGATACATGATGAGTTGAATTAGCTTTCCACACTCCCTTATTCCTAATCCAGGAGGCACAGCTCCATCCTGTACTTATTACCAGTTTGAGTTACAAATTATCGTAAAACAGGAGATGAGTGAATACGTGCAAATACGTAGGAATAATCTTCATGTTGCACGAAAGAGATCGGCTATAGAAGTGCTAGCAGGAATATTAAGAGTTGCTGAGAAAGCACAGATAAATGCAGCATGCATCTGCCTTCTCTGGTCGTTCATCGCACTGACAAATTACTTGGAAAGTAATCTGGCTGGGTAATCTTGTGTCGTCGTCTTTTTAAGCGATAGCATCTTTATTTCCAACCTAAACTAAACGCCACGGCCCCAAAGTGTTGGTGAAACACGCAACAGAAGAGGAATGCCGGGCATCATCCATATGCTTGAGACACGCCTGTCTGCACGTCACCAGTCACGAAGGATGATCCTGTTCACCGCACCCAGGCGTAGTGGTTGGCTATTCATCTGCAGGCACAGCAAGGTGGGAGGATACTGGGGGAGTGCCAACTTATTATCAGACTTGATCTTTCTTTGCTGATCTCTGCTGAGCCTGCGCTTCTAGCAAACTCACATAACGTGGCAATACATCTGCATCGGAACCATCAATTATTTCCTTGATAAAGCGCTGCCGATGTTTCTCTCTATACAGAGAATCACAGCCATTGGAAAGAAATTCATTGATTCTTTGATAGACGTCATCACGACAGCGTAGTTCTGTTTCGGGCATGAACTCAGCGACTACAGAGCGACCAGCATGCAGGTAGTCGGCTGCCAGCACCGGTTTTCTTGCTTTGATTGCTTCAAATACGACCGAAGTAGCGAGATCAATAATGATATCCGCCCAGTTCATCAAATGAATCGAGTGAATACCGTCTCCCGCGATGCTCACATTCGACAATCGGTGCAGTGAAGCATCCTTGGTCAAGGATTGTTTCCCGCCGCCACGGGTATGGGGTTTGATCACCAATACTATTCCCGGAAAAGCAGCAATCATTCGCACCACCTCGCTAACCTCTTCCCAGAAAATTGTAAAATCACTCTTTCTCAGGAACATCACGATTTTGAACTGATTGCCGGAGCTTGCCAGCGGTGAAGGGGGTAGCAATTCTTCCAATTTGGCTAACCATTCGTCGCAGTAGCGCGGCGAGCCCAGTACTGTTAGCACCTGATCATCCATAAACGGGCGAAAGCGTTTAGCGCATAGTTCGTTGGGCACGACCAGCTTATCGAATATTCGACCCGCGGAATAGAGGTTATCCGGCTGAAGGCGCCATTCTCCATGCCGTATCAGCTGACTGGCATGAGGACTGTCTCCATGAGGAAGCGATACCGCTCCCAGACCCATGGCGTGCGCCATGGATACAACCATTTCGACCCACTCCAGGGAAACTGGCGAATCTCTTGTGATCCAGTCGAATACCACCACACCATTGCTCAGGTTGACAAAACTATGCATTAGCAGGTGATGGGTCGTGGTTCTCCAGATTCGCTCACGTTTGCCCGCATCGAAAATCCGACTCAAGGCAACAACAAGTGGACCCGTGAGCGAGTGCCGTAAACCCCGGCTCAACAGCAGCGTTTGCAGTCGCCATCCGGCATATTGAAGCACTGGCAACAACTCACGGATATGAGCGACACGTACGCCATCCAGTTTATTCAGATATTGAATACGGTAATCATTCCGAAACTTCGGGTTACCTATCAGAATGATGTCGCAAACATGGTCGGATTCAATCCATTTGGAAATGACCGGAGTAATATGATCGATATCATTATAATGACGAAGAAAGAAAAGCGCTTTCATTCAATTTCTTAGAAAGTATCCATCCAAGATGGAATGGAGAAGTAAATTAGCTCCGGCAAAACTGGGCGGTGTCCTAAATTTTGTGTAAACGGAGTTTAAATTAATGATTAAGTATTCGCTCCTCAAACAAAATCGTAAATCGGTTCAAAACAGCTTCACAAGCGGTGAGGAATTAAACCAGAAGAGATTAAAACTTCATCAATCGTTTCTCAGCATCCCTCATCGTAGCGGTAAGATAGATGGCACGTAGATCAGCAGCGACTGTCTTGCGCAGTTTCCAGCTAACAAAACTCAAGCTATAGCGTATCAGATATACGATACAAAGCTGGAAATTTATATCAGTGTATTTGACCACCAATTCTGCCGCCAGTACAGTCATCCTCGATGGAAAAGCATGTTTATTTAATAGCCTAACACTGAAAACTGGAAACACGTCCACAAAGCGGGCTTCATCCTGAGTGAGCCCGTCTGCTTTGGGATAGCACTTGTCAGGAGCCAGCTTACGCCAGCCATGGCGGTGGAGTAAGTTGTAGGTAGCTGCTGGCGATGTTTTGCGCTTTAACCGTGCATCAAGTGCTTGCTTGATTTCGGCTATGATCGCTCAAATTCGATGAGCTCCTGGATTCATAAGGGAGTAGAGATAGATTACATTAGTCTACAATAAGCCCAATCAGCTAGCTGGTTAGAGTTAGAATAAGAGGTTTCCTTCTCGGACTGGGTGGTGTGTCGCCACTTGGGTAACCCAGGATAATCGGTACAATGATGGAAAATTCTTCCGGAATATTTAATTTGACTTTGATGTTTGGCGTATTCAAAGCAGTCAATGCAGCGCCGATCACACAGCTTCCCAGTTCCATGGCACATGCTGCCAGCATCAGATTTTCAGCTGCTAGCCAGCAATCTGCTGCTACGAAATGCCCTGTTTGTTTCGAGCAAATCAGAACCAGCGTGCTCGCTCCGTAGAAAATGTCGAAATTGGGTTCCGTAAAGCGGCCAGGGGCGCGGCCTGTCCTTTGGAGTTCCTGGACAAACAGGGGTTTGGCGCGATCTGAAATGTCTTTTAATAGCTGCTTATCACGGATAATAGCAAATGCCCATGGCTCCTCATGCAGTGCCGTGGGTGCATGGACAGCTGCTTCAAGTAGTATGTGAATAGCGTTCAGACTGACTGCCTGCGCGGTATAGCTACGAACACATCGTCTGGCCAAAATAGCTTCAAAAACAGTCATCTCAACATGGGTCTCTAGCATAGCAGACTCCTATTTATAGGTTGATTCGTAAGTACTACCGTATCAGGAATCGTTGCGACAGACTATCCGTATAAATACGTATATATCTTCCTGCTTGCTGGAGAGGGGACATTGTGCCTATAAGGAGGCAGGATAATGTTTATGAGCCTAATCCACTTTCATAGGCAATACGTGCAAGATCAAGTAAATTGATTGCACCGGTTTTGTGCATGATATTGGATCGGTGAATTTCTACCGTGCGGAAGCTAATGCCGAGACGGGAGGCGATTTCCTTATTGTGATATCCCTGAATAGCAAGTTCCATAACTTCGCGCTCACGTTTGGTGAGGCTTGTCAGGCGCGATATGGCGTCCTGATTATGTTGGTTCGCTTCTAGCAGTTTTTTATTTTCAAGAAAAGCTGATTGGATAGAGTCAAGGAGTTTTGCGCGGGTAATCGGTTTAGTTAGAAAATTGGCTGCACCAGCCTTGATTGCCCTGACACTCATGGGGATATCACCATGCCCAGTCAGAAAGATAATGGGCATCATACAGTTGCAATGAGACAGTTTTTCCTGAAGCTGCATGCCATCTATTCCAGGCATGCGTACATCAAGGATAATGCAGCCTTTGCAATCAGGTTGATAAGCGCTCAGAAAGGTTTCTGCATTCTCAAAAGTTTGTACACTGATTCCTTCCTGCTTGAGCAGGAGTGTCAAGGAATCCCTTACTGCCGGGTCGTCATCCACGATAAAAACGATGGGCTGTTGAGAAATCATGAGGCAAAAGGTAGCGTGAAGTGAAATGTGGCGCCATTGCTGACATCCGGATCAACCCAGAGTTGCCCGCCATTTGCTTCGATGAGCGCGCGGCTGATCGACAATCCCATGCCAATCCCCGTTTTTTTTGTTGTGAAGAAGGAATCGAAAATATAACTGACTATTTCTTGGTCAATCCCAGGACCAGTATCAAGTACCGATACTATAACCAAGTTTTTTTCTTTCAAGGTTTTTACAGCAATAGTAATCGCTGGAAGCGATACATTCGCTGCGCGCATTGATTCCACGGCATTTCTTAATAGGTTTACAAGGGTTTTCTGTATGTGTAAACGATTGGCAAGTACCACGGGAAGGTTGGGTTCCAATTGCAGTATTTGATGAAAATCGCTATAGCCATCGCTATGTACAATTTTCAAAGCATCCATTACCACTGCATTCAGGTTCAGTTCTTCAGTAACCATTTCGCCCTTTTGCAGAAAGGTAACCAGCTCGTGCAGCCTATGGCCGGCACGTTGAGTTTGTTTAACACAGTTTTCAAGCGCGTGTTTTACTTCGTTAGTGTTGAAAGTGCCACCTTCCATCGCGCATAACACGACTTCACTATAGGCAGAAATTGCAGTAAGCGGTTGATTAAGCTCATGAGCAATGGCGGAAGCCGTATGAATCGCTATTTGCTGCTTAAAAAGTATTTCTGTTTCAGCGCGATGGATTTGAAGTTCTTTTTCGAGCGTTTTGCGCTTGGTAATGTCTCGTACCGTCCCTACAAGTCGGCTTGCGCGCGCACTTTCAAAGTGAACTTGCCCAGCGATGACTACCCAGCGCTCAGTTCCATCAACAGGATTGATGATACGAAACTCTGCATGGTATTCACCATTTCCAGCGGAATTGATAGCACTATTGAAAGCAGCTTGGTGGATTGCGCGGTCACTAGGATGAATTGCAGCGAGGAATTTCTCATGAGTCATGATTTCATCTGGGCTGCTGCCCCAAAGCTCATGCATTCGTTCATCACAGTGAACCATATTGTGTTTGAAATCGAAATCAAGAACACCCAATGCCGCGGCCTGTTTGGCCAGCCACAACCGCTCTTCGCTGGCTAGCAACGCTTTCTCTGCCTGACGACGCCGATCGATGACTGTCAATGTGACCAGAACATAGAGCCCTTTTTCCATAACTATTGGACTCAGAGCAATATCTACCTTTAACTCCTGACCACTGCGATTCAAAATGACAAGATCCCTGCCATTACCCATGGCGCGTTTACGTGGCTTGCTGAAATAAACTTCCCGATAGTGCTGATGATGTTCCTGGTAGCGGGATGGCATGAGTTGTTCGACTTTCATGCCGCGTAACTCATTTTCCACATAGCCAAACAAATTCTGTGCAACTGGATTCGACAACATGACGTGGCCAGCATCATCTATCAAAAGCATGGCTTCTGGTATCGCATGGAACAGTGTTTGTGAGCTTAGGTATGTAAATGAATCAGTCACAGTATGTTTAATCATTAGATTCGTGCTCTGAATATGTTGCAGTCTACGATAAAAAAATAGTCTGCGTCCATTATCTGGCGATAGTCAGTACCAGCCAACGATGTATCCATACGTATCTGTACGTATTTAATCCCTTCTTTTTTTGCGGTAGATTATCATTGGCAGTTGACGTCAAAGGCATAAAGTCACTAAAGTAGAAATATAATATGTGAGTGCAGATTAAATGTGTGATAGCTGCAGCAATCGCGGCTAAATCACTTTTTAGGGGGTTCCATTCGTTATAAAGGAGATTAGAAATGGAATATCCATTTGGTGTGGCGGCCTTTGTATCGCTGGCTTTTACCGTTTGTAGCGACCCAAAGCCAGAGCAACATTTCCCTGGTGATCCAGCAACGCTTCATGTTAAATAAACAGCGTGTATTGGTGTATTGATAAAATAGCCGAAGGGTGACTATTGTACCAATCCAATCTTGACAATTAATTACAGATAGGAGGCAAGTAACATGTCTATCGGTGAAATCTGCAAGCGTGAGGTTGTCATTGTCCAACGTGAGGATGCCGTATTGCAAGCGGCTAAGCTGATGCGTCAGCACCATGTCGGAGATGTGGTCGTCGTCGATGATAGAGACGGGAAGCGGGTGCCGGTCGGTATCGTGACCGATCGTGATTTGGTCGTGGAAGTTATTGCACCGGAACTCAATCCTAACACTATCACGGTGGGCGATATCATGGTGTCTGATTTTGCTACCATAAGGGAAAGTGCCGGTGTGTTTGAATCAATCCAGTATATGCGTATCAAAGGCGTACGCCGTATGCCAGTAGTGGATGATGATAGCAATCTGATCGGCATTGTTACGCTCGATGACTTGCTGGCGTTGTTGTCGGAGGAACTCGATGCGCTCGTTAAGCTCATGGCACACGAACAGCAAAAGGAGGCGGGCACTCGCCGCTAGCATTTAAGGGAAGCACAATAACAGGAGAACCATTATCATGCAAAGCCCACTACAAATCACTATACGCGATATATCTGCATCCGATGCACTGGAAGCGCACATTCGCGACAAAGTGGAAAAGCTCGAAAGCTATTTTGATCGCCTTGTTTCCTGCCATGTCGTAGTAGAAATGCCGCATAAGCACCATCAACAGGGGAAAGAGTTCAATGTGCGTATCAATATCGGCGTGCCCGGTAGCGATATTGTTGTTAACCGTGATCATCACGAAGATCCCTATGTAGCCTTGCGTGATGCTTTCGATGCGGCTAAGCGTCAGCTCGAGGATTATGCACGTCGTATGCAGCTTAAAACCAAGACTCACGTTATTGATCATATTGGACAAGTTACGCGAATCTTTTATGAAGAAGGCTATGGTTTCATCACGGGGCAGGATAGTGTTGAACGTTATTTTCATCGTGACAATGTGATTGATCCAAGCTTTGATCGATTACAGGAAGGTGATGAAGTCAAATTTATCGAGGAAATGGGGGCCGAGGGTCCGCAAGCAAAGCGGGTGAGTGCTGGTAAGCATCATCTGCCAGAATGAGCGCATGAGAACAAATCTGCTGCACACGCTCTGGTGATTGCGTTGGGTGGTGCTCGCGCTTCGTCTATCTGCCTGATTTCTAATTGATTCTGTTCCGGATGGAAAATAGAATGATGGGCGAGGCGACGCAGAGGAAACCACCCATTGCGGCAATTAACCAATCATTCAGATGAAGTGGTTGAAGCGAAAGATAGGAAGCAAGCCAAGGGAGTTGTACCAGCAATACTGAGAATACCAACGTTAAGCATGTAATCAGTCAGGCACTGAAGGTGCGTAGTCCACTTAACAGGGCAGTAGCAGAAGCGCTGGCGCAGCTGAGCGCAATAATCGCCATGGTGCGGGCGTGTTCGATATCCTGACCCGGAAACAGACTGCGGTCATAGCTCCATAGAATGAGGAGTGTGAGCAGTATGTCAATAATTGCAACCAGACTCCATTCAGCACACGAAAAGAAACGAGCAGCTTGACGCTTACGGATGGGTTTCAATGGACCGTGGGTTGGCAATTCCTGAAATACCAGCAGTGCGCTGGGATGAATAATGGTTTCATACCATACGATGTGAATAGGTAAATACAGGATGGGATAACCCATCAATGGAATGAGAATTGCCGTGAGCACCAGAGGAATGTGCATCAGCAGGATATATTGGAAACTGAGCTGGAGATTGTGGAAGAGCTGCCGGCCTTCGGCGATGGCGCGCACGATAATGTTAAAGTTATCCTGAAGCAGAACGATGGAGGCAACCTCCCGTGCGCTGCGAGTACTGCGTTCACCCATAGCGATACCAATATCAGCAGACTGGAGTGCGGGAACGTCGTTTACACCGTCTCCCGTCACGGCGACAATTTCTCCTTTTGCCTTGAGGGCCTGAACTAGCGACAGTTTCTGCATCGGCATCGCGCGTGCCACGACGGATAGCTGTTCAAGAATAGCTGTATTGCCCTGTTCGAGTTGCATAACCAGTTCATCACCTAGCACTACGCCATCTGACTGGTTAATCAAACCGATTTCGCGTGCGACACTCGCGGCTGTGATAGGGTGATCTCCGGTGACCATGATGACTCGAATGCCCGCTTCGCGACATTGGCGTACCGCATCGGTGACTCCCGGCCGAACTGGATCTTCACAGGCAAGCAGACCGACGAAAAAACCACTCTGGTCAGGCTCTCCTCCTGCCCAGAATTCCCCTATATCCCAGCGCAGGCAGGCCAGTACTTTGTGACTTGCTGAAGCCAGTCGGTTAACCTGAGCTAGCCAGACAGATCGCTGGCCAGGAGTGAGGCTGGACATTTCAAGCAGAATTTCGGGAGATCCCTTGCTCACGGCAGTGATATGCTCATTCAAACGGATGATTGTCGTTTCGCGTCGCCGCTGTTCAGTATAGGGATAGGTAGCCAGAACAATTCCCGGTGTAATGGCGCGAGGCTGCTCACTGAAGCGCTCAAGGATAGCCATGTCCATAGGATCACCCGTTTCCTTGCGGGAGGCCAGGCTGACCCAATACAACAGGTCCTGTTCGGCAATGTCTTCAGCAGGAACCAGATGCTCCAATCGCAAGCGCCCCTCGGTGAGCGTGCCAGTCTTGTCTGAACACACGCAAGTAACCCTGCCGATGTTTTCAACCGATACACTACGGCGAACCAATACTTTCTGGCGGGCTAGTCGATATACCCCCACCCCCAGAAAGACCGTGAATACCACTGGAAATTCTTCTGGCAATGCGGCCACTGCCAGCGTGGCTGCACTGATCAACGCATCGATCCAGCCATAACCTTGGTGTAACCGGACTGCAGCAAGGATGAAGCACATAATCCCGGCACTGACCATCAATAAGGCAACCAGGCTGGCAATGGCATGCTGCAGAGGAGTTTTCTCCTGTTTTCCAGTCAGCGTAGCTTGCACAATTTCACCATAGAGTGTCTGTTTGCCGGTAAACGCCACTCTTAGCTCGGTTGTGCCAGTGAGAAGGCGAGTGCCCGCAAGTCCCCAGTGATCGCTCTCAATCCAGATAATGTGCTCATGGCTGTCTGGAATGCTGGGTAGCGCTGACAATGGGCGTTTTATTACCGGCATGGCTTCGCCGGTCAAGGCCGATTCATCTACCTGAAGATCATCTCCCCGCAAAATAAGGCCATCCGCCGGGAATGATTCGCCTGCAGCCACGCGCACCAGATCACCAGGAACCAAGTTAGTAGCACTAATATTTAGCACTACACCGTCTCGCAGCACCCGGGCATTTTGTGCGAGTTGTCTGCTCAGACCTTCAGTTGAGGCCTGGGTCCTGCGATGGAGAAAAGCATCCATACTGATCAGGGGTACGATTGCAATCAGTAATGTGATTGCTTCGGTGTAGCTACCCAGTACGGCATAGATAAGGCCGGTAGCAATAAGAAACCAGATCATCGGATCTTTGCAAGTATTCCTGGCCAATGCAAACCAGAGATTAATCCCGCTCTCGATGATATCGTTCAGACCATATTGCTTCTGACGCTCAAGGTGATCCAGGCGAGTTAATCCCTGATTACTTTCTGGCAGGCTCTTGAAACGGGAAAGAAGAATATCTCGGTGCATCAGAAATAGCTTCTTTAATAGGTATGAAGCATTGTATCTCTTTGCCGGTGATTCCTGATTTATTGTTAGTTTATTTACTGATTGGCAGCTTGTTGTATGGAATATAAGAATAATCACTACGTGTTTGCACGTATTTAATTGCTTTCTGTTTTTCGATAAATTGTCAAATATGGTCAGTAGCATAGTGATGTAAGACCACATTTATCTTTTGTCCAAATAATTGAGTTGTTTTACTAAACAAGGAGGCAGGATTGGAACCTACTAAACTACTTACCAAGGGTACTAGGAGAAAAACATTGGTTACGGGCAGCGGATCTGGATCCAATAGCGAGCAAATGGAGGAGGATCGTTTCTCTCGTGTTGCTGTTTCGGCTTATTACAAAGCACAAGCCAGAGGATTTCAACCGGGACATGAGCTGGATGATTGGCTGGCTGCAGAAGCGGAGGAACAACAATGAGTATGTTGGCCGGTAAAATCCTGGTAAAAAATCATTCCAACTCGAGGGCTAATACCAATGAGGGTGAGTTTGCGGTTCTGATACTTTCTGAGGATGGCTTGATTCGTGATTGCAACGAGGCGGGTGCGAATTTATTGGGTGGTTTACCCAAGAATCTGCCAAGACTACATATCTCCAGGTTATTACCAAAGCTAGCGAAAATCGATCTGATAAAAGGAGAGCGGACTAACCCCTATTTGCGCTTTCTTTCACGCATGGGACACCCTTTTGAAGTAGTGAGTATGAGTGGGGTACATTTTGCAGGAAAAATTTTTTTCAGCGATGTGGAAGATTGCGGTTTGCACCGGCTGATTGTCATGATCCAGCCGATCTATCAAGAAAATACCTTACATTAAAAAATCAGAAGTTTCTTAATTTGAGAAAGGAGAGCTATCATGCCAGAAGAAAATAAAGAAAATGTTCCTGTCACAACGACTAAAGAAGAAGCAAAGACTAAAGTAGCTGCCATCCAACCCATCACTGAAATGGAGCGCGCTTTTGATCGCTTTTTCAGGCGTGGCTGGCCTTCGTTATGGCGATGGGGCGACATGCCGATGCCGGATAATTTGTTTGAATGGGAAGGCCAACGCTCACCAAATTTGGATGTGATTGATCGTGATAACGAAATCCTGGTTCGCGCTGAAATCCCTGGTATAGAGAAGAAAGACCTGAATATCTCTCTCACCGGCAATCTGCTGACGATTAAAGGTCAATCCACCAGTGAAGTGAAAGAAGAAAAAGGTGACTACCACAAGCGCGAGATTTCCAATTTTTCATTCTCTCGTTCAGTAGTGCTGGCCGGCGCAGTAGACACTTCTAAAACGACAGCGTCATTGAAGAAGGGCATTCTGGAAATTACCTTGCCGAAAGTTGAATCTTCAAAGCGGCGCACCATCACCGTGGAGTAATGATTTCGGGATGCTTGCATCCCGAAATATCGGGTGTGAGCTTATACAATTTGCTGCATTGGTATTCTTAAAGGAGTCGATGGTAAAACAAAGAATATAGAATCCATCTGCTGTGATAAGTGTTCTATTTTTCCCTGCTGGATTCTTGATGCTGTGGGTCAATCCAGTCCAATCCCAGGAAAGAATTCGCGCCCAAGACCAAGAACACATCTATGGGGGGGGCAGCTTATGACACAGCAGCAACGTCTTCGCAGAGAGCATCGCAAGCGCATGAAAGCACAGGCAATGGAGCGTAAGCATCAACCTTCCCGATGAGCCTCCTCCTAGAGGGAGTGTGGTATGGGCCCAGGCGGTGGAATGGGGCAAGGAGGTGGGGGGTATGGAGTCGGGTGATGGAGGACACAGGGTTATTGATGCTGGACTTTACTCAAAAGAGTGTACAACGACGGAAAATTGCTCGATCTTCCACAAGAAATAGTGCATGTGTTCGTATTGATATGGTTTTAAACAGCGATAATGTCTATGATAGGCATGCTGTTTATTAGAGTTTTTACTCTTGCTAAAAGGAAAATAGCATGATCCGTAATCCCATTGATGTTGCTACCCGAGTTAGCCCCAATTTGTCCGCGCTGATTGAAAGCCGGCTCAATGATGCAGACATTGATCAGCCTATAACACTTGCTACAATTCGTACTTTTGTCATTGGTTTGTTGCCTGCAGCCTTTACTGAAACAGAGCAGTTGCATCATTTTGATGTCAATGAATCGTTACTTGATGAGTTAGACGGATTAATTGATGAGTTTGGTGAAACAGCCTTGGCTATAGACTTCGTCCAGGATGTCGCCAGTGAACCGCTTTCCCGAGTGATTGAGGCTGTCATGTACGATGAAAACCGGCAGGCTCCACCCACATTGGGTGCTATAAAAGAAGCCATTTTTTCAGGCCTGCTAGCCAGGCTGGTGGGTGAGGGCGCATTGGATGAAGATGAAGACGACGGGCTGCTTGCAGAGATTGATACGTTAATTGAACGATATGGTGAAGAGGCGCTGGCAGAAAATTTCTTACGTTACGAGTAATGAGCAGCTTGAAAATCTGCTACATAGCCGCATTGCAGCGTCGCATTCTTGCTGGTTCCTCGTCTAGCAGCAGGGTATGTCAGAGGATTCGCTGCACGGAGTCTTGTGCTCCAGTCGCTTGCGATAGTGCCTCAAGATACTTTAGCAGATTATTTTCTTTTTATGAGCAACACCTTTTTCAATAAAAAATGAACCTTAGTAAAAATTTCTAATCGGATAATTGATTAGTGACGGTTTATTTTTTCTGAAAATGTATATCGATAAAATTCATTTACTGAAAACAGGTGTTAGTCTTGAGATTTCAACAATAGCCCTGCGTGACCTGGTTAGCGATGTCATGGCCGGCCAGCGAATTCCTGAACTTGCTAAGATTGGCAGTACGATAGATCTTTATGATTATCTTTCCGTTGTCGTTCATAAAGGTGCTGAAGGTTTGATCAGCAGGCGTCATGCTTGGATTGATGAAATCAAGAGTGAGCTGCTTGCGGGACGGCCCGTTTCTTACAGGAGCTTCGATAATCTCTTCTGGCGCAGTCTCGATGAAGAAGATCCTGATGGCGATGAATGGTACCGGCTGACTTCTGGGGAGGAATTTCGCTCTCAAATGATCTGTTTGCTGGGTATCCTACGCTCAGCTAATCGAAGGTTGCATCAGCATGCTGATGTTTTACCGGATCTGAATATCGGGTGGGCCTAGGAGGCTATCGGGTTTGAGATAAGCTATAGCGCAGCGGGAATAGTGGCTCATATTCCCCCCTATTTTTAGTTATCCCGCTATGCGCCTCAAAATCGTGAAAATTTGCTTCCGTTATCCCCCATGGTTTATACGATCGCTCAAATTCGGCAGGCTTACGAAACCTCACCGTTAGCATACCAGCATTTAGCGGGATAGAAGGGGATCAATGTTGATTGGGTCGGCAGAGAATAATCTTCTTAGCTCTTGTTATTCCTGAAGTTTAAAATTTCTAAGGATTCATGCCCGTGCCAAATTTTGCGATAATGCAATAGCGTGCAGGTGAGATTGTCGTCTTGTAATCAATTTTCAGCCGATAATGGGCGCATGCAAAAATTCTTGCAAGAAAAAATCTATATCGTTTTTACATGACTCCGAAAAAAGAATCACAATATCTCGCTGAAGGTGTAAGTCGGCGCGAAGTCTGGTCCTGGGCAATGTTCGACTTTGCTAATTCTGGCTATACCACTGTCGTTATCACTGCTATTTTCAACGCCTATTTTGTGGCGGTTGTGGCGGGTAATCAGAATTGGGGAACATTTGCATGGACAGCGTCATTGGCAGTCTCTTATATCCTCATTATTCTGAGCGCGCCAGCACTAGGCGCATATGCCGATGCTTACGCTACGAAGAAACGCTTGCTTCTCCTGACAACGGTTGGCTGTGTTCTGTTTACAGCATTACTTTACTTTGCTGGACCAGGTGATTTGTGGTTAGCAATCATACTCATTATTCTTACTAACTTTTTCTTTGGTAGTGGTGAAAATCTGATAGCTGCCTTTCTGCCCGAGTTGGCGCAAAGCAAGGCATTGGGGAAAGTATCTGGGTGGGGATGGAGTCTAGGTTATATAGGCGGTTTATTCAGTCTCGGGTGCTCGCTGGCTTATGTGACATGGGCGCAAGATCAAGGACAAGAGGCAAGTCAATTCGTACCGGTCACGATGTTGATAACTGCAGTCATTTTTGCCATGGCTTGTATCCCTACCTTTCTTTACCTGAAAGAACGAGCGTCGCCGCAGCCGCATCTTGTCGGTAATCTTGTCATAAAGGAGGCTTTTGCACGATTGGGCGACACACTCAAACATGTCCACTATTACCAGGATCTGGCGCGCTTTCTGGCCTGCCTCATTTTCTACCAGGCAGGTATTCAGGCAGTGATCGCATTAGCAGCAATCTATGCTCAGCAAGCGATGGGATTTAACACGAGTGACACGATATTGCTAGTCCTATTAATCAACATTACCGCTGCGCTGGGCGCATTTGTCTTTGGCAACCTGCAGGATAAATTAGGTCATATCCCTACTATCGGACTAACACTCATTGGTTGGATTATTATGATTTTGCTGGCTTGGATGGCTGAGAGTTCTGCTATGTTCTGGCTAGCCGCGAATATCGCTGGTTTGTGCCTAGGCGCCTCCCAATCTGCTGGGCGGGCATTGGTCGGATTATTCAGCCCTTCTTCCCGACGCGGGGAATTCTTCGGACTGTGGGGATTGGCGGTAAAGGCATCATCTATCTTGGGCCCAATTACCTATGGCTTAGTCAGTTGGATATCACACGGCGATCATCGTCTCGCTATGCTGATAACAGGTAGCTATTTTCTTATTGGCTTGGTGATTCTAACGCAGGTGAACGTGCAGCGGGGACAAGAGGCTGCATTGCATGGTCCTGAGAAATAGGGAAATAATGATTCTTTAGGGGCTTTTATTTTGGGATCTTGAATAATTGATCAGAATTATTCAAGATTGATAAATGCTTTCATGAGGAGAAGCTGGAAGTATTTTCAATCTTCTATTTTCTCACACATCACAGGTCGTAAAAACGGTCGCGATGGACTTATTCTCTTCGTTTCAACGACCTGTGAAGCTGTTAATCAGCTTGATACTCAGCCATAAGTCGTTTCTCTATCAAAATCTTGCCAGATATAGGGTGGGTAAACGGTTGGGCGCGTAGGAATGAAAAACGTTGCAGCATCCAATGCGCCCAATACTGTACGGCCAACTGTATGTATAAGACCAGTGAGCAGTCCCACCGTTAAACCATAGGGCACACCATCGCGTTGGCTGGTCAGGATCATCGTTTTGGGAAGCTCCACAAAACCAGTCGCTGCATTAACGATACCATTCATGAGTTTTTCACCCGCCATGGTTGGATAACTCTGTTCCATTCTCTCACCATACATGGTATAGCTTTGCGCTATGGCCGATTGAGATGATAGAAAGAATAATGCAGAGAGTAACAGAAGCAGTCTTGCTAATTTTTTCATTGCTTTCTCCTGTGATGTGTGGTGTTAAGTGTGTTGTTAGGGATTCATGCTGATTTTAATTCTTATCAAGAAGATATGTACACTAGAAATGTGCAATCAATCTAGCGTCTTTTCATTACATTGAAAATCTTAACGTAAGTTAAGACTGCTTCTTTACTCGGGCTTCTTATAGAATCTTTGTATAACAATACATTACTGATTGCACCGTATCTGTGTTACTTGCAAAATGCTAAATTTGAGTCGATAGCCACACGCATCACATCATCCATGAAACAGCTAATATGTCGCTTACATTTGTGTGTCTTATTTATTTTTGCACTTTCCGGTTGTTTATCACCCATCACGCTCAACCGCGCGGTGATGGCTTATGATGAAGCTGTTGTCAATACGGATGCCAAGCAGTTACTCGTCAATATTGCCCGCGCCCAGCATCATCAACCTCTCCATTTCACCAGAGTATCGGCTATTGCGGCTACTTTCAATTTCAGTGCAAATGCGGGTGCTACGCCTGCCCTAACAGGGGATAGAGGGGGCATGCTGGTCCCGATATTTGGCGGTAGTATTTCTGAAAACCCTACTTTCAGTATTGATCCAATCTCAGGTGAAGAATTTACTCGACGACTCCTCACTCCATTCGACCAGCACAAACTAACGTTGTTGCTTCGACAACAATTTGATGTGGACATGATGCTGCGGATGATGGCGCAGGAAGTAAGGCTACAGCATCCAGAGCAGCCTATCAATGCTCACGCTACTCACAACAAGAATGCTGAGGAACGACCAGGTTATCGTTACCACTTCCATCGCGATGCAGAGCGTCAGGCTGACTATAACAATACGCCAGCTCCAGATAATAAGGAACAGGAGCGCCGTCTCCGTCTGCGGCAACAAATCACCTATCATAACAACCCGTCGGATCGAGCTGACTACGAGATGTTCCGTCGCGTCGTGCTCCATCTCTCAGCGATTCAGGATCAGAAGCAACTGTATGCGGAACCGTTGATATTTGAGCGTAGCTGGACTATCCCAGCAAGTGCTGTTTCAGCAGAAGGCTTTCAGTCTTTAGAAAAGGAATTTACTGTCCGCTACAGCCAGGAGGAAGGTACTTATACGCTTAGCAAACAAGCGTTGGGGCCTATTCTCATCACTAACTATGATCCTAATACTCTGTGTTGTGAAGAACGTACAGATTTATATGATTTGACCAATCCTTGGGTTGAAAATGATGTTGCTTTTGATATTCGTCCGGGGTACCCAGGAGGAGAGTGGCCGATCAGAGGTGTTTTTCGTTTGAGGAGCTTTCATGCCATTCTCAATTTTCTCAGCCATGCGCTTGGGGAAGAGCCGGAATACCATGTCGAGAAAGATCCGCGCACACCGCTTATTGTTAGGGATGAGAATCCATTCAATACGTTGGAATTAATCATTTCAGGCACGCAGCCTCCCAAAAACGTGCTGTCAGCATACTCGCATGGTCAGTTTTATGCAGTAAACATGGTGGGGCCAAACGCTCACTGGAATATGAATGCTTTCCAGTTACTCTACATTTTATTCCGTATGACAGTTACTGATGCAAAACCCCTTGGCTTACCCATCACCATTGCCAAGTAATTATTTTGATCAGATCTTTTGAACGTGCTTGTTGGAGATGTAAGAAATATGGGTTGGGTATACAATGAAGTGACCAATCTTGCCATTGGATCAAATAAGCAACGGCCAGCTTTCTAATGATTTTCCTGAGATATAAGTTTGCCGCTTACTTATTCGGTAATGATGGCTGGTATTCTATCTACCTACTTACCTACTCATAATAAATGGAGGTTATATGAAACTGATCTTATTTCTGGCACTTGTTTTAAGTACCCATGTATACGCCCAAGGTGGACAGGGTCATCAAGGTAAAATGCACGATGGTAGTCATCATGAAGGAATGCACTATGGCGGTATGCATGGTAATAGCCACGGGTTGGATGCAACCACCCTGAAGCAATTTTTTGAGCCACTGCCTGCCTCGATTATCGACGAGAAAAAGAATGCAACTTTGATCAAACTCGGCAGGATGCTTTACATGGATCCGAGGCTTTCAGTCAATGATAAGATTGCTTGTAACTCTTGTCATCAGCTCAATAAGTTCGGTGTGGATAATGAGCCGACATCGCCAGGTCATGAAGGTAAACGCGGCGGCAGGAATTCTCCAACCACACTTAATGCAGCGCTACATATCGCCCAGTTCTGGGATGGGCGCGCGAAGGATGTCGAAGAACAAGCGCTTGGCCCAATATTGAATCCAGTTGAAATGGGTATGCCGAATGAAGCAGCCGTTATCAACAAATTGAAGAAAATCGATGAATATAAAGATCTCTTTCCACAAGCTTTTAAAGATGAGAAGGATCCCTTCCAGCACAAAAATGTGGGTAAGGCAATTGGGGCCTTTGAGCGAACACTGCTCACGCCTTCCCGGTTTGATGATTTTCTTAAGGGTGACGAAAATGCACTGAAGGAGGATGAGAAAAGAGGTCTGAAAAAGTTCATCCATATGGGGTGTATCAATTGCCACAATGGCGCCGTTATTGGCGGTAACTCATTCAAGAAATTGGGTCTTGTCGAATCTTATGAAACGGCTGATATGGGGCGGTATGAGGTTACCGGGATCGAGAGTGACAAAAAAGTATTTAAAGTGCCCAGCCTTAGAAATATTACTAAAACAGCCCCTTATTTTCATGATGGTTCCATTGAAACACTCGATGAAGTGATTCGATTGATGGCAAAGCATCAACTTGGTCAACAAGTTGGCGATGGGTTTATTAGAGATGTGAAAGCATTTTTAGGATCCTTGACCGATAAAGATAAGGATTAAATCTGGAAAATTGGGTTGGATGATATGCGGAGCAGAAGAGGGGGTATATAGCATGGCTTGTTACAAGGCGCGCTAATTTATGTCAGGTTTTAATAACTGGCAACATCGCTATTTAGCGTAGTAATCGGCCTTCGACCGCAAGGCGTTTGGAAGAAACATGATGAAGTTGGTAAAATGGATAATTTTTATATCTCGTATAATCAGTCACTTACAGTTGTTTCTTGAAAGGACGGTGTTATATACTACTCTTCCTCTGCCAACAAATAGTACGAGAAACTACCCATATAGCTGAAATTACCTGAGCCGTCGCCATATGTCGCTCTTGTTGTCTCCGATAAATTGCAGCGAGGTAGCAGCTCTTTTGCTTTTTCAAAGAAACCTTCCTATTGATCTGGCTAGGCCAGGCTTATTTTTGTTAATCTCTTAAAAGAGTAATAAGCTAGTACTGCCTAAAAGTGACAGCATATTATATTTAAACATGAGCTGGCCATAATGTTTGTTGGCTTTCTCTTGATGCGGAATCTATCCTTAGAGACCTTTGCAAAACCCTATTTTCAAAAATCTAATATTAATAAAAACGATGAATTAGTAACCAAGAAAAGGACTTTTGCAAAGGTCTCCCTTAGATTATTTACTTAACTAATCCTACCATCGATATACAAAAGTCAAATAACCAAAAGTTATCACTTGTAAAACTTTTGATTTCCGAAAAATCGATATTGTGCCTTTCCTCCATTCAATTCTTTCAGATCTTGGTCAAGCAAAAAGAATCGAAGCAGCCGCTTCACATGGGCTGTTTTTTTGATGTTTTTGCCACTGAGAGATAAAAATTGTATGCATTTGCATTATTGCCTGCTTATCTGTTATCTCTTAGCATTCTAATGCAAGGGAGCGGAATTGATTTGATCCTTTGTTTTTGCTCCGCTTCAGATACCGATCAGCTTTGTTTTGCTTATTGAACTGGTCGGGTAAAGATTGAATTAACTATTTGTTATGAATGAAATTATTACCTGAAAGTAGGTGGCGAATAATGCAATTAAACACGAGTAGTATTGATTAACCTAAATTTTAGGAGGTTATCATGCGACGAATCTATTTTCTTGTTCCCAGCATTGGTGTGACTAGGCGTGTCGTTGACGAACTGCTCTTGGCGCGAGTCGAAGAGAAACACATTCATGTAATTGCCAAGCGCGGCACTCCGCTCGAGGAGCTGCCTGAAGCCAGCCTCTTGCAGAAGAGTGATTTTATTCCGGCGGTGCAGCAAGGAATGGCGCTTGGTGGATCGACAGGTGTGCTTGCTGGACTGGTTGCCGTCGTTCTTCCTCCTGCTTCAACAGTGGTTGCAGGTGGTATCTTGCTTGCAACTGCGCTTGCAGGTGCGGGTATTGGTGCATGGGTAAGTGGCTTAGTAGGAATGAGTGTGGGCAACAGACGAATTAAAGAGTTCGAAGACGCGATAGAAGCAGGCCATTTCTTGGTATTAGCTGATGTGCCATCCGATCGAGTGGATGAGATCGAGGAGCGTGTAAAACAACATCTGCCCGAGGTGGAAATCGAAAGTACAGAACCCAAAATACCTGCATTTCCTTAAAGTAATAATCAAGAGGAGCATTATCTGATTGCGAAAATCATCTGAGATCTAATATCAAAGGAGCCAAATAGAGCTTTGATTCCAGTAACGCTTATTGACACATAAAAGGAGGCGATGATGAGTTTGATCAATGATGATCTTAATCATGACGTTAACGATGATTCATCCAATAGTGAGGGCCATAAGGCTTTCCAGCTGGATATTGAAAATGACCAGGTAACTACTGTTTTTGGACTCAATACTGGAGCCACTCTCAAACTTACCGAGATGCTCAGATTTTCTCCCACGAGTGGTGATGATTTTATCGTGGTACGTAAAGGGGAAGATTGCCGTACGAGTGGTGATGATTTTATCATTGTACGGGAAGGGGGAGATTGTCGTGGTGGATAAGAGGAAAATATGTTGTTTTCCATGAAGCTGAACATTTGTGTATTGAAGATTCTAGCTTGCTGGAGGGAGATTTGTTGGTATTCGATATACTGACCTTGGCTTAATGTCAAAGGGGCATCTGGTTAGTTTTATTACAGATATCCTTATTGAAGGTGAGGATTTTGTCATCAACATCAACTTTGGTGCTCAATGTATCGATTACGCTAGCAGGAGGTACAACCTGACCAGATTGGCTGGGATAATGTCAGTGTACTGAGTGAATTAAATGTCAAATTAACAATGAGGGGATGCTTCTATCCTCTCATAATTTTAGAAGGTTTTCTAAGGTTATTGGTCTAGTAATCTTTTCTGATGATCATTTTTAATGATTTGAGTATGTCAAATCGAGCCTGATTTCACTCAAAATTCTGTTGGATCAACATCCAAAGTCCAGCGTACTTTACGGTTGGGGAATTTGCAGAGTTTTATATACCAGTCGCTGAGAAATGCCTGCAATCTCTTGCGAGAGTGGGACTGTATGAGTAGGTGTGCACGCTCTAGCCCTTTTAGCCGTGCCATTTGCGCAGGAACCGGATCGAATATTTCTATTTGCTCCGTAGGTTTGATGAGTGTGATCGCCAGTGTGAGGAAGTCCATGGCGGTGTCAATTTGGGGTGCTTCGGCATTAAGGAGCGCTTGATAGGAATAGGGAGGAAAATGAGTGATTTCCCTTTCTTTTAGCAGTATTTGTGCATGAGCATCGTAATCGTGATGTCTTAGTGCATGGTATAGAGGGTGATCGGGAAACTCGGTCTGAATGAGGACCTCTCCAGCAGTTTCCGCACGGCCTGCTCGTCCGGCAACTTGCATCAGTTGCGCAAACAACCGTTCTTCTGCACGAAAATCGGTGCTATATAAGGAAGCATCAGCATTTAGCACACCTACCAAGGACAGATTAGGAAAATCATGCCCTTTCGCCAGAAGTTGGGTGCCTATCAAAATATCTACCCGTTGTTCATGGATCGCAGCTAATATGGATTGCCAGGCTTCTTTGCGACGGATGTTGTCACGATCGACGCGAAGAATGCGTGCTTCAGGAAAAAATTTTGCCAATGCAGCTTCAATCCGTTGAGTACCATGACCAAACGACATGAGATCCTGGTCACCACATTGAGGGCAGGCGGGTGGAAGGTGTTCCTTATGACCACAGTAATGGCAGCGTAAGCTTTTTTGTGTCAAGTGTACAACGAGACGACTGGAGCAGCGCGAACAGGTCGCAAGCCATGCGCAGGATTTGCATAATAATACCGGTGCATAACCGCGGCGATTGATAAAAACCATGCTTTGCTGTTTTTGGGTTAAGCAGTTTTCCAGTGCAATGAGCAGTGGCTCAGATAGCCCTTCTTTGAGCTGAATAGCGTTGGTATTGATATAACGTATGGTTGGGAGTGTGGCGTTCTTCGCTGCGCGGGTATATAAACGCAACCTGCGATATCGACCGATCATGGCGTTGTAATAGCTTTCCAGTGAAGGTGTGGCAGAGCCCAAGATGACGGGGATATTGGCTTGTTTTGCACGAAAAACCGCGACATCACGTGCTGAGTAGCGTAATCCATCCTGCTGCTTAAATGAATGATCGTGCTCCTCATCTACGATAATTAAACCTAACCTGGGCAATGGCGTAAAGATGGCTAAGCGTGTTCCAAGGATAATGCCTGCTTCACCTCGTTGTGCCTGTAGCCAGCCACTTATGCGCTCGGAAGGATTGAGTTTGCTGTGTAGGCTGACCAGATGCGTAGCGGGGAAGCGTGACCGGAAAATTGCTTCTAGTTGCGGAGTAAGGTTGATCTCAGGAACCAGGATGAGTACCTGCTGTCCTTGTTTTAGCAGCATTGAAGTTACTTGTAGATAAATCTCGGTCTTGCCGCTGCCTGTGGCGCCATGGAGTAACCAGGTGTTGAATGTGCCTATTTCCGCTTGAATAGCATTGATTGCTGTGATTTGTTCGGTTGTGAGCTGGAGAGTAGAAGGAGCATTTAATGTGAATTCCAGTTCCACTAGAACCTTTTCTACCCATCCTTGAACTAAAAATTCTTGCAATAACTTCAAAGCACGCGGAGAGAGCCGCTTTGCTTCTTCACTACCGATGTTGTCCACTTCTTTAAGTCGAGCAAGCAGGCGCTGTTTAATTTTATTTCGGCCAGAGATGCAAGAAAGTGCTGTTGCTTGGCCTGTATCAGTTAAACGGAATAGGAATGATGGCTTGATAGATCGTTGTGGGAGGGGCTTAATGCTGCGCAATCGTGTGGGCAATCCGTTCATGATGACCATTCCGATCGGATGATGGTAATAATGATTACAGAACTCAAATAATTCCATGAGTGCAGCAGGCAAGGGAGGAATATCCCGCAAAATAGCTTCAGCTTGCTTCAGTTTGTCATGCGGAACTTGGGTATCATTGGATAGGGCCATGATGATGCCTATCATGATTTTTTTACCAAAAGGAACGCGCACGCGTAAACCGATATCTTGTTGCGTTGCATCTGGAGCGATGTAATCAAACAGGCTATCGATTGGAATATCGAGTGCGACACGGATGATCATCATTTGATGAATTCCTCAGACATGGGTGATGATGTTGTAGGCCTGAGAAAGCGGCGAGAGTTGCGTTCACACTCTCGCCGACTAATGCAAGTTTTAGAAGTTTGCTTTTCTTTTAAATGGGGGCTTGCGAAATTAGTTTGATGCCCTGTACAAGATCACAGGGGCTTCGCCTTGCGTGGTTAGGGTTGCGGTATTACCATCCGAGCTAATGTCAAATGAAATCGATTTATCAGAACTATCTGAGAAGCCAACGCAACCGTTGGTATCATAAATAAAGCTTGATATTTTCAAGGCTTTCGTGCTGGAATCAAAAGCATACGAAGCAAACTCAACACCTGGCGTTCCGCATTTTGATTCCTCGGATTGATAAGTTTGTCCTGTAGGATCGATTAGCATAAATCTGCTATTAGGAAAGAACAGAAATAATTTTGATTTTACAGTATCTTTGTTCAATCCCCATGCGCCAACAATCCCATTAGTTACATTATCCATTTTGGCATATCGTTTTTCCTTGATCTCAGTTGGAATGGGCTCATCATCTGAGCTGAGCTCGATTGGGCGTGAAATGTGAAAGAGCTCGCCGAAGAGGCCGCTTTGCTGCCTTTCCCTTTGTGCAACTATGATATCCGAAATGATGAGTTCATCACCATTAGTATGGATTCTCCAGGTAGGGCGCGGATGCGATAAACCAGCTCGTAGGTTGGTATCGATTGAAGGTGATCCAGTAAGCTTAAATCCTCTGGTATCGAATTCCTCGGCGCGTGTGATCCCATATTCCACCCCAGCTTTGATAATGGTGCTACCACCACATATGCGATTTTCATCACAAGAGTCATCTGCTGTGGCCTCGCCCTGCAAGTATTCACCACTTCCATTTTCAGCGATATGTATGATGCTTGCGCTTTGATTGTCGTATTTTACCCAGATGTGGCTGCTAAGCAGGGTAACTCCTTGAGAGAGGAAGTATTCACTTGCTTCTTCCACAGATTTAATCTCACCAGGTATACCCGCAGATTCTCGAGCAGCTTGGAGCGTAGCAGTGTCAGCAAATGTGGCTGGATCAGCTTCGAGATTGAGTGTGGACTTAACAGCAGAGGCTGCTTCTGCCGGAATGGAAATTCCATTTGCTGGGTTGTCATCTGAATCGAGGGATTGCAGCAGGATAAGCAGATTTTTTAGTTTGTTCTCATTACCTGCAGCCAGTTCTATAGGCGTAACGATAGCCGATGCTTCAATATCACCGATGACCAGTTCACCCAACTTGAATTTAACATTATCGCCATGATTGTAACGAAAAACACCTTGCGCATCAGTGATACCAGTCGAACCAGAGGAGGCAATATAGGAAACACCTGCAACGGGTGCAGTGTTGGTGAGTATCCCGGTGGTAGGTCCTTTAAGCGTAGTTTTACTTTTGACGTTTACAGATTCCTGGCTGCTATCGCAGGAGGTAAGACTGATAATGAATGCACTTGCTAGAAGCATGCAAGTTTTTTTTGTTTGTTGATTGAATTTCATTGAGATGACTCTTCCAAATTATGTTTAATCAATTCATGCGATTTCCGCATAACCCCAAGATTGTAATCTTATGGAATAAGTGGATAATGTAGATTTAAGTCTCAGAGATGTAAGGCCTTATTACAATCACAATCCTCAAGGCGAAACCTATTAGCGATCCGCCTATTATAGTAGTGTAAGTATAGACGCAATTTTCTGTTTTACTGATTTTTTTGAATTTCTGAGTATTTGATTTGTCAATTGGGCATCAAACTCTGTTTAACGTTACATTAATAAATGATTTCATATGTTTAGTCTAGCGCAAGTATCACAATTGACTGAGAAGCCCCAACAACTTCCTGTTGACTGGTATTTTAGCCCACATATTTTTGAATTGGAAAAACAGCGATTGTTTGATCGAGGTCCTGGTTACATTGGGCATGAATTGATGGTGCCTAATGTTGGGGATTACCATGTTATGGAATGGATGAGTGATGCCAAGGTATTGGTTCGCAATGAGAATGGAATCGAGCTGCTATCAAATGTGTGCCGCCATCGTCAGTCGCTCTTGCTGAAAGGACGTGGGAATGCCAGAAATATTGTTTGTCCTATCCATCGCTGGACTTATGCGATGGATGGCAAGCTGTTGGGAGCGCCGCACTTTAACAAAAATCCTTGTCTTGATTTAGGTAGAACAACCTTGCAAACCTGGAACGGTCTGTTGTTTGCTGGTGAGCGCAATGTTATGCATGATATGACGCATCTAAGTGTACTTAAAGATTTTGATTTTTCCAATCATGTGTTGGATCGCGTACAAATAGATCGTTACACATGTAATTGGAAAACGTTTATTGAAGTTTATTTAGAGGACTATCATGTTGAGCCCTATCATCCTGGTTTGGGGCATTTTGTCGACACAAATAAACTTGATTGGGAATTTGGTGATTGGTATAACGTTCAGGTAGTGGGGGTGAACCCTGAGTTCAATCGGGCGGGCACACCTGTTTATGACAGGTGGCACAAGCAGGTGCTGCAGTATGATGATAATCGACTCCCGTCTTATGGTGCTATTTGGCTACTCTATTATCCTAATGTAATGCTTGAGTGGTACCCCCATACACTTGTCATTAGTACCATTTTGCCGACTGGGGTGGAGAGCTGTATGAATGTTATTGAATTTTATTACCCGGAAGAAATTGCTTTGTTTGAACGAGAATTCATTGAGACAGAGCAAGCTGCTTATTGTGAAACAGCAATAGAAGATGAAGAAATTTGCAGGTTGATGACGGACGGTCGCCGTGCACTTTATCAGCAGAATATCAATGAATTTGGTCCATATCAAATGCCGATGGAAGCAGGCATGGCGCATTTTCACAATTTCCTGCAAAGGGAGATAGGATCCTACTTACGCTAGCTGTAGTTCTGATTTGCATTTCTCATTGGTTAATGACTGATGGACTCGCTTTGGATGCTCGTGGCAGGTTTCATGTTTGCTTGCATGGGTCTGCTGGTAAAGTTGGGTGCTGCACATTTTTCGAGTATCGAACTAGTATTTTATCGTTCTTTGTTTGGCCTGCTATTAACATATTTAGCTATGCGCGCCAGCCGTGTTTCATTGGCGACTGAACATTGGAAAATCCATTGCTGGCGTGGGTTATTCGGCCTTGGTGGGTTGTTGTTGTTTTTTTATTGCATTACGCAACTTCCATTGGCAACTGCGGTGTCACTGAATAATACTTGGCCGTTATTTCTCGCGCTGTTAGCGACGATTATTTTAAAAGAGCACTTGCATTGGGCGTTGGTTATGGCGGTCGTGCTCGGGTTTATAGGAGTGGTTTTATTGCTACGTCCCTCTTTGCATGAAGATCAGTGGCAGGCGGGATTAGTCGGTTTGATCTCGGGTATTTTGGCAAGCGTTGCACATCTTAATTTGAAGCAGCTTGGTAAGCTAGGTGAGTCTGAATGGCTGGTGGTTTTTTATTTTACCTTGATTTGTACGGTGATTACTGGTATGTGGTTATCGTTAACTAACTTTAGTGCTATTACATCCAGTAACGTATGGCTGTTAGTCGGGATTGGCATAACAGCTACACTTGCACAACTGGCGCTCACACGGGCTTATCGTGTCGGTAGAACGATGGTGGTCGGTGCGCTTGCATATAGTACGGTATTATTTGCGGGGTTGTGGGATGCTTTTTTCTGGAATGAAATTCTGCCAATTTCTGCTTGGATGGGGATGGGGATGATTGTGTTAGGTGGCTTGCTAAGCCTAAGAATTGCACCAGTTAGCGTTCGTAGTCAATAGAAATAGGCTATTCACATATTGAAAATCAATTATTTATAATAGATACATTATATCGGGGAATACGCACATGATTACTATTCAAAAAATCAATAATCTGATGATCGTAGCTGTAATCGGGGAATTTACCTTGAGCGACTATAAAGAATTTGAAGACCAGGTGCTATATCGGGCACATTCTGAGGATCAGTTAAATCTGTTATTTGATTGGCGGGATATGGTGAATTACACGGTAGATGTCGCATGGGAAGAAATCAAGTTCATGCGCGAGCATGGTAGCGAATTTAATCGGGTTGCGGTAGTCACTGATAACCAATGGCAGGCATGGAGTGCTTGGGTGTCAAACTTGTTCATCGATGCAGATGTGGTTGTTTTTTCTGATTATGATGAAGCAAAGGAATGGACTTCTGGCGAATAAATTTTAAGCTACTGCCTGCATTTTTACGTGAAAAAGCTCAAGCAAGCATGATTCAGTATGGATGAGTTTGTATTAGCCAGGGTATTGCATGTATTGGGGGTAGTGCTTTGGATTGGAGGCGTCGCCATGGTGACGACAGTTTTGCTTCCTGCGGTAGCAAAAATGAAATCAGCTGAAGAACGTGTCGATTTCTTTGAGCATATTGAAAGTCGTTTTGCTGCTCAGGCGCGCTTCACCACATTGCTGGTAGGGCTGAGCGGTTTTTACATGATGTATATCCTCGATGGCTGGAATCGTTTTGCTGAATTCCATTTCTGGTGGATGCATGCCATGGTATTGGTATGGGTTGTTTTTACGCTGATGTTGTTTGTGCTGGAGCCATGGATACTCCATAAATGGTTTAAGGCCAGAGCGCAAAGCAAGCCGGAAAAGACGTTTGCACTGATTCTGCGTTTGCACTGGTTTTTATTGAGTATTAGTGTTATTACAGTTGCGGGTGCAGTTGCAGGCAGCCATGGTTGGTTTTTCCTAGAGAAATGGTGATGAGTTATACCCTATTAAAGTTGGTTCATATATCCAGCGTCATGCTGAGTTATTTGTTATTTCTGACTCGGGGTATATGGATGATGCGTGCATCAGCTCAATTGCAGCAGCGCTGGGTAAAAATAATGCCGCATGTCATTGATACGGTGCTGCTCTCCAGCGCAATCATGCTGGCTATCCTGATACAACAGAATCCGCTTGTGGATTCTTGGCTAACTGCAAAAGTTGTAGGGCTGCTTATTTATATTGGACTGGGCATGGTCGCACTGAGATTTGGTAAGACCCGCATAGTTAAGGTGAGTGCATGGATCATGGCTCAGCTAATATTCTTCTATATTGTGCTGGTTGCGCTAACTAAGAATCCTGCAATATTCCTATAATTGAGCTTTATGTGACATCTTGAGTCTCTTTGCAAGAATCTTTCGATATTGAGTAATGTCTAGAAATCACCTCTTATTCCCGCTACTAGAGCTCTTCCAGGTTGTGGTGCAAAGTTCTTTAAAAATGAGGTATGAATGCGTATTTCCTCATCAAGCAAATTTCTACCTTGAACAAAGAGTCTGATACCGTTTGATTGAGTTTCTTTTATTCGGTAACTAGCTTCAAGATTGAGTAGCGTATAGGCCGGAGTGCTGCTTTCAAGTTCTGCGCGTTTGTTTTGGCGTAGAACGTGTATCGTAGTTAGATTCGCGGTCCAGGGGCCGATTTGGTAGTTTAGTTCTAATCCGAAACGTTGTGGTGTCGTGCGAGGTACATTCCCGTTCTTTTTATCTAATTTACCACGCACATAATCTGTAAACAGGCGCAAGTCTAGGTTATCAGGTTTGAGAGTAAAAATGACCTCCGCTTCTGCTCCATAAAATGTGGCATCGGTCTGAGCTATATCTAGTGCTTGAAATTCACCTTGTGAATCTAATCCCCCATCTTCATCAACACGATCAGCAATGCCATCACCATCAGTATCGATGTTTCTAAAAAAAATATAGTTATTAAACCGGTTATAAAAGGCGTTAACCTTCCATTTCACAAATCCGGAAGGTTTGCTAAGGGATAAATCAAAATTGTTGGTCGCTTCTTTGCGTAAGGCATTATCACCAATCTGGAATGTGCCTGTGGCATGATGAGCGCCATTCACATAGAGCTCTTCTATTGCTGGCGCGCGTTGACCGTGTGTGGCCGTTAATCCTAGCTTATAGTCTTTTATAAAATTCCAGGAAGTGCCTGCGGAGCCATTAAAAAGACTGAATGTGCGCGATTGGTCGATATCATTTTGTGGATCGCGGGTGGCATATTCATATCGTCCACCAAATTCGAATCGAAAATTATCCCAGTTGCGTTCTTCGATAAGAAAAAGTCCGGTAGAGCGCGATTTTGTAACAGGTACGATCGCTTCTTCACCCAAAGCAGAAAATGTACGATCCTGAAATTGTATGCCGAATAACCCTTTTAAATTTGCAATGGGTGAATGCAGAAACTCAGCCCGGCTTTCCAGTTCTCGATTTTTAAAGCGAGTACCTAACTCATTATTATTTTCAAGTTCATCATGTTTGTAGTCATTGTAGCCCATACGTACTTTGAGCCTCTCAAAACCAGTGAAAGGGCTGTCTAGTTCGCCAGCCAGGTTATAACGGGCTTGTGTTAAGTCAATACTGGATCTTTCGGGGGTCGGGATACCATACTTACTTTCCAGCAATGAGATAGATCCACCGAAAAATCCTCTCTCGCCGACGTATGAGCCGCCGACAGACAGGCCTTGAGAATCAACCGCACTGTTTCTAACAACATTCTTCTCGTTATGAACGCTCTGATTAATATTTGCTTGCCCAGGAATATGATAATCACCTGTTTTACGCTTGAAACCACCGATACTCCATGATGTTTGACCAAAACTCCTATTAACATTAAAAGATCCCGTTCTTTCTTCAGTGGTAGTATTTCCACGGACTTCAAAATTACCCTTTAACGATTTGAACAATTGACCGGGAATGCGACCAGTTACAGCATTCACTATGCCACCTGTTGCGCCGCCACCATAAAGCAGTGTTGCTGGACCCCGCAGAATTTCAATTTGTGAAGCATTGAGTGTTTCGATAGTGACAGCATGATCCGGGCTCAGGGAGGAGAGATCCAGCGTGCCAACACTGTTTTCCAGCACTCGAATGCGTGGCCCATCTAAGGCGCGAATAATAGGTCGGCCAGCACCCGGTCCAAATGAGCTTGAGGCTACACCAAGTTCAGTGGATAAAGTATCACCAAGACTTACCTCACGCTTTCGACGGAGGTTGTCTCCATGTAAAACAGCGGTAGGTTGAGCCATATTTAGCTCACTACGGTCTTGAAATGGTGTCGAGGTTATGACGATTTCGGGGAGTTGGGTTGTTTTATTGACCTCTTCCGCTTGAGCAATAGCATTGTTGAAGCTAAAGATAGCTAAACCAATAATAGCTAACCTAAATTGCACTCTTTGGTTGTCTGTGTATGGGGTCCTATTTTTTATAAATTTATAAGATAACATACTGATAAAACATGATCTATGGTTAAGCATTAGAAGAATTGCTGAGCCCAATAATGCAACCAGGTTGCATTATTGGGGACGATGGCCCTGTTAGTTTTTTGTTAGGTAATGATTTTACGAATCGAGAATGCTTTGTTTAATCAGGCTCAGCGCTGGATTAAGGCTACATGATCAAAATACTGGTAAAGTTTGAAAATCAAAGGGGGGGCACGGGTATGGTAAACAGAGGTAACGTTATAATAGTCGAGTTTGTTGATATAACCAGGTAGTGGCTGGCTAGTAAATTTTTGGGAAAAAAGAAAACTCAGAAAAAGCAAAAAAGGCCCCAATGCTTTTAGAACTAAACAATCAAAGCAGTGGTGATTAATACCATCATCAATTTCATCTAGGCTGTTTATGATTGTTTCAACTTGTGATACCTCGAAGTGCGCCAGCAAATGCCCAGCTTGTAAGATGGGTATGGAAAATAATAATAATGAAAAAATTAGAATGCTAGTTTTATGAGGCATGAGGGCGATCATTTTGCAGAGAAATGTTGTTATTCCATTTTTTGAATAGTTAATCTAATAAGCGCATTCAGCACATAATCCTTTAATCGTTAATTCAATTTCATGGAGTAAATAGCCAAGTGGTAAGGAGGGCCCAGGTTTAATCTTGAGATCGTCTAGGCATGTTACCTTGGTGCATCGTGTACATATGAAATGAGCGTGTTGATGCGTGTGTAATTCCGTATTGACGCGGAAGCGCCATACACGATCATCTCCTGCTATTTTGTGTACTAAATTTTTCTTGCTCATCCATTCAAGAACTCGGTAAAGCGTTACGCGATCCAGCTGTTGTTTCACGTTTAATCGCTCTTCAATTTCACGATGAGTAAGCGCATGCTGCTCTGCCAATAGAGTGGCAAGTGTTCGGATTCTGTGATGAGTGGCGCGATCACCAGTATGTCTAACCAACTCTTTGGCTTTTTCATGGAAATTGTTTGGCATAGAGAGCGTATTTGCAACTTAGTTGCATTTAAGTATAGTCCAATTAAATCAATTTATGCAATGGCAATTTGCCGGTCATGAGGTTCGTTCAAAAAATCAAATCCTTATGTATCTCATTTTTTCCTAATCTCTAGGTGCATAAGAAATATTTTGTTTTGTTGGACAGAATTTTTTATCTCTGGCGATTGATATTTTGCTTCTTAAAAAATTTTGAATATAAGTGGCTATTCACTATTGCTATAGATTGGGTAGCATTCATTCTAAATTTTATCTGTTTGATGTGTATGGCTAATTATATGTGCTGCGCGTCCTGTTGCATTCTTGCTGACGCACTTATTCAGACTTTCCTTAATTTTTTGTTATACAATCACAAGCAAATATGCTGGGCAATGTCGCTGAGCAGATTACATATTGATTAAGATTAAGAATCTGGAGAAAGTATGAGAAAGGCTTCACGTAATAGATGGGCTATGCAATTATGCGTAGCAGTAGTATTGTCATTAGCAGCATTTTCACTTTATGCGCAGCTGATGCTCGCACATGAAGGGCATCATGCTGGGCATGGAGGGTGTCAGGTTGAGACGGGAGATTTTCCTGTAACTGTCAGCGTTTATGAGGTGCCAGAGGGTAATATTCCTCCTATGCATTCATATTGCGATCATGTGCCAAATATTGGAAAGGTAAATGTGACGATTGAGTTGCCTGCCAATGCTCGTGAGATACCGCTTGCCGTGCGTCTAGTAAAGGCGGGGCATGAAGGACATGGGGAAGCTCGCGGCGATGTGGCTGCGCCTGGCAATGCTAGCAAAGAGAAAGATCATGAAATGGAACATGATGAGCATAATAGCCACGATGGGCATGATGTAGAAAAACATAAGGAGCACAAAGCTGTATCACATGGTGCTGGTGAACATCATGGTTTTTATATGCCACCCGAGACGTATCCTTCGGGAATTATTGTTGTTGCGACAGAGCTGAAAGAGCTTGGTCAATATGTAATATTACTGGAAAAGGTGGAAGGTGATACTGTTCGTCCTGTCGTCCGCGTTCCGCTGCATGTTGGAGGAGATGGGGGGCATGGTGGTCATGGCTCCGGTTTTGGTATGTTGGAGATCATGCTTTTGCTTGGCGTAGCAGGGGGGCTAACTTTCTTCTTTTTACAACGCAAAAGCCCAAGCAAAGAGACGGTTGGGAAATCATAATTTCATATCTAAGTAATAAATTCTTACCCAAAATTCTTGACATAGCTGTGGTTGAGAAAGTAGGCTTGCTGAGTTTCAGTACAGGAATAAGAGGTAGTGGTTTTATGCTCAGGCTATCGAGAGGGATGGGTAGCGCGTATTTGCAAGGGCGTAAATGGATAACAATATAAGATAAGAAGGAGAGAGGAATGGATGCCCGAGGATGGCTGAAGGGGTTAGTAGTGGCATGTGGGGTAATGTTTGCAGGGTCATTGCATGCGAACATATCGA
>NZ_FNPQ01000004.1:0-114507 GCF_900107335.1 Nitrosomonas sp. Nm58
TCTCGCCTCGGCGGAGTTGCTTGCGCACCATGGCCCTCCCATGGAGATTTACTCCGTGAATCTGAAACACTTCCTTTGCCAGATCAATTCCAATTGTCGTAATTTTCATGTCGGACGCTCCTCTCTAGTTACAGGGTTTTAAACAACACTACTTTGGCACATCGTTGCCATTTAGGGTAGTGGGCGTCCATTCCATTACTATAGCGATTTTTTGTGCGATTGACGACTTTTGTCAGAGGTTTGAACCGTGGTGGGAGCAGCGCTTGTTGGAGTTGGCGCTGAAGCGACGTCGGCAGCGATTCACTTCTTTGTTAATTTGATAGCCGGGCTAGTGGCTTACACTTTCCGCGAGAAGAAGCCTTCCCTTAATATTAGATTTTCTCAGGTTCTTCCAGCCGTGGTGTGATGATTTTAATGTCGAACTCACGTTGAATATCAAAGCAGGTATCAGAATAAAAGAGCGAATCTTTCATATCCAGAACGTTAATTCCTATGACAGCCGGTTAAAGAAATGGCTGCAAAGATTCAATGGTGTGGCTACTCGCTATCTCGACGACTATCTAAGTTGGCGAAGGTTCTATGAAAGGCGTGCTGAAGATGCTGCCAATCTAAAATCATGGCTGATTGAAGCAATCAGACCAGCCTAAGTAAAGACTTCTCACATTTAATGCGAATAGAGCCTAAATTAATTAACAAGCTTGAATAGATTGCGCCCGCAGACCATGTCGAATTGGGTCTATACAGATTTCTTTGATACTATCTAATTTTGTTGCAAATAGCTCATAATCGGATGAGAGCCAAAAATATGTCACGTCTGAAGCGTGTTATGGAAAGGCGGATTGGATTGTTGTAAAAATTATATTTAAGTAATTATCCCAAATAAGCCTATATGTTCTATTTGGCGTAGTAATCGGCCTTCGACCGCAAGGCATTTGGAGGAAACATGATGAGGTTGGTAAAATGGATGATTTCTATATCTAATATAATCAGTCACTTAAAATTGTTCCTTGAAAGAGCTTACGAATAAATCTGCTGCACGTTTCGATTGCAGCATTGCGTGGTGTTTTTTTTTTTGCGCTTTGTTTATCGATTTGATAAGTGCTCAGGGAGCACTTATTTTGACAATTTTTGCCTTATTTAAATTAAACAATTAGTTATAGATTGAGTATATTGAAAAGAAGATAAGCGTTCACCAAGATTCTTGTTTGCTTTGTCAAAGGGACGGATACGTTCCTGGACATCTTGTGAGTTGTTTGTGCTGACTGCTATTTTGAGTGTGATAAGATGAGCATATTTATTAACTATTATGGACGATTTGGCGGATAGCTATACTAGAGATATCGAGCATCAGGTATTTCTTGAATAAATATACTCGTCACACTTCAAAATTCGGTTTTTATAATCCCTCATCCGACCTTCTCTCAGCGGGAGAAGGTATAGCTGCCGGATTTTGAAGTGCGATGAGTATAGTATCTAGGAGAATGTCAAAGTAAGAAGTTAAATCGTTTTATTAGCAACCTTCCCGAGATCTTGAGTCAAGAGAACAATATGCACTCAGTATTTTTTACGATTTATATTTTTATAACAAAATTGACTGATTATTTGTCTCTATCTTTGAATGCTTGAATAATTGATTTATACAAATAAATATAAGACTAGAAGCATATTATGATTATGTCATAAAAAACTGAGCAAAAAAATACCTCTTTTTTTATCTGCATTGTAGTGTCAGAAATCTAAAAATTCCTCATGATTAATTGATTGAAATTAATAAATTAAATATTTTATGCTAAACAATTTGCTTAAAAAGATCTTTGGTAGCCGCAATGACCGCTTGATCAAGCAATATTCACAAACTGTGCGTGCTGTTAACGAATTGGAATCAACTATTGCTCCTTTGTCCGATAGTGATCTGCGTAGTCAGACTCATAAATTCAAACAACGTTTCTCCAATGGTGAAACACTTGATGCGCTGCTGCCAGAAGCGTTTGCAGTGGTGCGTGAAGCGGGCAGGCGTGTGCTGGGAATGCGTCATTTTGATGTGCAGTTGATTGGAGGAATGGTATTGCATGGCGGGAAAATTGCTGAAATGCGTACCGGTGAAGGTAAAACGTTAATGGCCACACTGCCTGCCTATCTTAATGCCTTGACAGGACAAGGTGTGCATATTGTGACGGTAAACGATTATCTTGCCAGACGCGATGCAGATTGGATGGGGCAGATTTACCAATTTCTGGGCTTATCGGTTGGTGTAATCATTTCGCAAATGGCGCAAGACACGAAACAAGCTGCTTATGCTGCCGATATTACCTATGGCACAAACAATGAATATGGTTTTGATTACTTGCGTGACAACATGGTTGGTCATTCGGCTGAGCGTGTGCAACGTATGCTCAATTTTGCAATTGTTGATGAAGTCGACTCGATTCTGATCGATGAAGCGCGTACACCGTTGATTATATCAGGTCAGGCGGAGGGCGATACTGAGGTTTATGTGCGTATCAATGCATTAATACCCGAGCTTATCCGGCAAGAAACAGAGAATGGACCTGGCGACTATAGTGTTGATGAAAAATCCCAGCAGGTACAACTGAGTGAGGCAGGTTTTGAGCACGCTGAAAGATTGCTCGCTAAGGCTGGATTATTAGCGGCCGGAACAAGTCTTTATGATCCGGTCAATATCAATTTGATTCATCATCTCAATGCCGCATTACGCGCACACGTTTTATATAATTGTGATCAGCATTATGTGGTGCAAGATGGTGAAGTAATTATTGTTGACGAATTTACTGGGCGCTTAATGCCGGGAAGGCGGTGGTCAGAAGGACTTCATCAGGCTGTTGAGGCAAAAGAAAACGTTCCGATTCAGAAAGAAAACCAAACGCTTGCTTCGATTACATTCCAGAATTATTTTCGTATGTATCATAAACTTGCTGGTATGACAGGTACAGCGGATACTGAAGCTTTTGAGTTTCAGCAAATCTATGGACTCGAGACTGTCGTTATTCCACCACATCGCCCGATGATTCGCGAGGATCGGATGGATCAAGTCTTTCGCACCATGAAAGAAAAGCATCAAGCCATTCTGGAGGATATTAAGGATTGTTATCAGCGTGGCCAGCCAGCGCTTGTTGGAACGACTTCTATCGAGAATAACGAATTGCTTTCCTCTTTGTTGAACAAAGAAAAATTGCCACATCAAGTGCTTAATGCGAAGCAGCATGCTCGTGAAGCAGATATTATTGCTCAGGCAGGAAGGCCAAAAATGATTACGATTGCAACTAACATGGCTGGACGGGGTACTGATATTGTATTAGGAGGTAATCCGGAGCCGGAAATTCATCGTATTCGTTCAGATGAAGCCCTCGATGAGGAGACCAAAGCGAAGCGTGTCGCTGAAATACAGAGAGAGTGGCAGGAGCGGCATGATGAAGTAATTAAATTGGGTGGATTACACATCATAGGGACAGAACGTCATGAATCCCGCAGAATTGACAATCAGTTACGTGGACGTTCTGGACGACAAGGTGACTCCGGTTCGAGTCGTTTCTATCTTTCACTCGAAGATCCTTTGTTGCGTATTTTTGCATCTGACCGCGTGGCAAGTATTATGACGCGCCTTAAAATGCCAGAAGGGGAAGCGATAGAGCACCCATGGGTAACGCGTGCGATAGAAAATGCACAGCGGAAAGTTGAAGCCAGAAACTTTGATATCCGTAAGCAATTACTTGAATTTGATGATGTTGCTAATGATCAACGTAAAGTGATTTATCAACAACGAAATGAATTGCTGGAAGCGGAGCAAGATATCACGGAGACAATAACGGCTATTCAGGAAAATGTCATCAGCAATCTTTTCAATCTCCATATTCCTCCTCAGAGTATAGAAGAACAGTGGGATATCTCTGGATTAGAAAAAGCTTTGGCTAGCGATTATCATCTTCATTTACCAATTCATGATTGGCTAGATAAAGAATCTGATTTGCACGCTGAGAATTTGCTGGAAAGAGTTATGGAGGCAGCTCGTGCGCATTACCGTAGCAAATCAGAGATGGTCGGTAGCCATCTTATGCACCAGTACGAACGGGCAGTTATGCTGCATAGCCTCGATACTCATTGGCGAGAACATCTGGCAGCGTTGGATCATTTGCGACAAGGGATTCACTTACGCGGTTATGCGCATAAGAACCCAAAGGAAGAATATAAACGAGAAGCCTTTGAGCTATTCGCTAATATGCTTGAAGAGATAAAGGTTGAGGTCGCCAAAATACTCATGACTGTTCAAATAAAAGATGAGCAGCAAGTCGAAACAGCAACCGAAGCAGCTCATTTGCCTCCCAATATGCAGTATCACCATGCGACTTATGAAGAAGTATTAGATAACAAACAGCAAGATACTGAAGAAAAATCACAGCCTTTTGTTCGCAAGAGTAATAAAATTGGCCGCAATGATCCTTGTCCATGTGGTTCTGGGAAGAAATATAAGCAGTGCCATGGTAAACTGAAATAGTAAATTAATTGTAAGGATTAACCGTGCCGTCCCCAGTTTGATTGGGAAAAAATAGTTTGAGAGTATTTCCGAAGGAAAGGAGTAAAGTTATTCTGTGCGGTGTAGGTTATAGCCTGTGTAAGATTCTACGTTAATTGGCGTTTCTTTATGTGCCTATTCTAGGATCAGCTTTGACCGGCTACTGGTTAGTAATATGACAAACTCACAGTCTAGCGGTTGAGAAAACAGTTCTTTAGGGATGGGGTGGCTCTTAGAATGGAATCATTCTGCCGACTTGGTTAGTAAGTTGATTTGTCACTATCGATAAGGATCTACTTTTAGTTCGATCTGATAATAGTAGAAGGCAAGTTATAATGCTAGGGGATGCAGACAATGTTTTCAAAATAAACCATAGAAAGGATTTGATTTTGATTTAACGTTTTGTTAGGCATCTGCTCTCTATTTTTGCCAGATTAAACCTATCATCAGCAACGTCATCAAAAATTCCAGTGGAAGGCATTTTGAGAGAATATTCACTATTGTCCAACAGCTTACAGATTGTTTAATATAAGAAGCTTCTGTTTATATACCGAGAGTCTCGCATATTGCAAAATTGCCGGCTAATGGCGTATTCAAGATCGTTAATACTCGAACAAGTTTAACCTCTTATATGCTGAGGGCAGAGATTTCTGGGGGCTAGACTTTCTTCGGTACTCCTGTTTTAGTAAATCAAGCGCCTAAGGATCGCGATTCAAGCATACTAATATAAGGAAATGTCCTGTCACACAAGCGATCCGTTAAAATTGTAGCTATCTGAACATTCACCTCATTTGGTGAAAAGAGGAGGATCGGTGATGGAAGCTTTGGCGCAGGTGGTGCTTCCGTTCCAGGTGGAGGCGACAGACGAGTCATTGACAGCAAATGCCGGATTGGTGCTATTTGGTGAATTTATTTCCATAAATTTGGTAAAAACCACCGCCTTTAGACGGTGACCTTGACTTTAAATGTGTTGACTCATGCGCGTTTAGCATGGTGCGGGTAGACGACTTTAGTCGTCTGCACCCAAGCTGCGCTAACTCACCTACTTTCAGTAGGTGGTAGTTTAGTCAAGGTTTGGGGTTTAACCGGTGGCTACAGCAAGAGATGCCTAAACCCGGGAGCGGGCACGGATGCTGTGGGTGACTGGTTACGTCGTACTGGTACTGGAGAGGGGCTGGCGGGTCTTTCCCGCTATCCAACCGGTGGATCGTTGTCACGCGGATTCGGCAAACTGGCATCACTGCCCATACGCTGGATGGGGATGCTTCACAAATTATCGCCGAGAAGAAAGTGGCGCACTTTATCTACAAAGGGGAGCGGGGCTATATCCGATGATTGGTCATCTGGATGAGGCGAGTGTGGTGATTCATGATGAATTCCGTGAAGGCAATATTGCTCCGGCCAGCAGAAATCTTGAATTCATCGAGGACTGTGAAACCCACCTGCCCAAGGGGTATCGAATCGCCCATGTCCGTCTGAATTCGGCGGTTATCAGGCAAACATCTTCAACTGCTGTGAAGTAGCTAACAAAACCTTTACCATTGGTGGCCGGCTCGATAAGCCGACCCTCAGGGCCATCGAGGCTATCCCTGAATCAGATTAGAAGCATTATACCGATTGTGCCGTAGCCGAAACCACGCACAGCATGAATGATATGTCCAAGGCATTCCGCCTGATCGTGGTCAAATACAAACGCCAGGTTGAATTATTCGATGACAAGCCCAAGTACCATATAGTTGCAAGTAACCGTATCGAATCAGCTGAGACCGCATTGGTTTGGTATCGCCAACGCGGTGAAGTCTCTGAAAATGGTATAAAAGAATTGAAAATCGGCTTTGGCATGAACGCATGCCTTGCGGGCAGTTCGAGGCAAATGCCGCCTTTTTTTCGCATCGGCGTAATCGCTCATAACCTGTTCGCCTTGTTCAAGCGTTCTGCCTTGGGTGGTAATTGGCAGCGCCACCGGCTGGCAGCAGTATGTGCTGGCGGCTGTTTCATCTGCCAGGAAAAGTGGTGCGTCACGCCCGTACGCTGGTGCTCAAGATCGCCACCGAGTTCGTCGAGTTATTCCGAGACAGCCGTACTAAAAGCTACTAATTCGCACGATCTCTCGCTCCCTGGCTGACCAGCGCTTTCCTTTCTTGGTTCTACTCCCCACAGCAGGAACAAACTCGCTCTTGGAAATAAAATGTGCTAATAACACCGAAAATAGCGGTATCATGCGCGTGACTGCCATCAAATTTACTGATTCTCCCTTGTTTTCTCCCTCGCGAGCGAATCTCAGCGTACCCGAGGATGAGATTAAAAAACAATCGCGGATTTTGAGAAACCTATATATTACCCTGTTATGTAAAGGGCTATGTTATACTTAAAAAGTATGCTTCTTAGGTGTATAACGTTCTTTGAGTATTTTGGGAAGTAAAATATAAAGTTAAATAACAGGTTGATCGGCTCTTGGTAGGAGTTGATTCTGGGTAGAAAATTCATTGGATGGAATTATTAAAAAATGGCAGACAGTAGTGGTGAGATGAATAGTCGGCGTCGTTTTCTAGTACTGGCCACATCTGTGGCGGGCGGAATTGCTGGCGTTGCGGTGGCGACTCCATTTGTGTTGAGTATGATGCCTAGTGAACGCGCTAAAGCAGCTGGAGCGCCGGTGGAAGTGGATATTAGTAAATTGGAATCAGGTATGCTGCTGATGGTTGAGTGGCGGGGAAAGGTGGTATGGGTTCTTAAGCGTACACAGGAAATGCTGGAAAACTTGAAGAAAATGGAAAACCAGCTAGCTGACCCTAATTCGGAAAAAAAACAGCAGCCAGCTTATGCTCAGAATGTGACACGTTCTATTAAACCTGAAATTCTTGTGGTGGAGGGTGTATGTACACACCTTGGCTGCTCCCCAGTATTTAGGAAGGATATTGCTCCTGCTGATTTAGGTGCTGATTGGCTAGGTGGTTTTTTCTGCCCGTGCCATGGTTCAAAATTTGATTTGGCAGGGCGTGTTTACAAGAGTGTTCCGGCGCCTACTAATTTGGTTGTACCTCCTCATACCTATTTGAGTGAAAATCGGCTTTTAATCGGCTCTGAAAGCAAGGAATCTGTATAAAATGAGTAAACAAGAAAATTCGATGATGGAATGGATTGATAAGCGCTTTCCAATGACTGCTACCTGGAGAGCGCATCTTTCTGAATATTATGCCCCTAAGAATTTTAATTTTTGGTATTACTTTGGTTCGCTAGCAATGCTTGTGCTGGTCAATCAATTGATTACCGGTATTTTTCTTACTATGAGCTATAAGCCTGATGCTAGTCTTGCATTTGCATCAGTTGAATACGTCATGCGCGATGTGAATTTTGGTTGGTTGATTCGGTATATGCATTCTACGGGAGCTTCCATGTTTTTTGTGGTGGTTTATCTGCATATGTTCCGAGGGATGATGTATGGCTCTTATCGCAAGCCACGCGAACTTTTATGGCTGATAGGCATGGCGATTTTTTTCGTGCTGATGAGTTTAGCTTTCACTGGATATATTTTACCTTGGGGACAAATGTCTTATTGGGGTGCTCAGGTAATTGTGAGTATGTTTGGAGCGATTCCACTTATCGGCGAAACGTTATCAAACTGGATCTTGGGAGATTTCATGCTCTCGGACGCAGCGCTTAACCGTTTTTTTGCATACCATGTGGTGACGTTGCCATTGTTGATAATTGTTCTGGTATTTGTTCATATTATCGCATTACATGAAGTAGGTTCTAATAATCCAGATGGAATAGAAATCAAATCTAACAAAGATCCAAAAACGGGAATTCCAGTGGATGGAATACCATTTCATCCTTACTACTCTGTAAAGGATATATTCGGAGTGGTGGCATTTCTAATTGTGTTTTGCGGTATTATATTTTTTGTTCCTGAGATGGGTGGATATTTTCTTGAATATAATAATTTTATTCCTGCAAATACGTTACAAACACCTGATCATATTGCGCCTGTATGGTATTTCACCCCTTATTATTCTATGTTGAGGGCAGTCACGGTTAATTTTCTCTGGATAGATGCGAAACTGTGGGGTGTTATTTTGATGGCGGCTGCAGTAATTATCTTTTGTTTCTTGCCATGGCTGGATCGTAGTCCTGTCAAATCGATACGTTATAAAGGACCAATCTTTAAGTTTGCGCTTACGCTTTTTGTAATAAGTTTTCTTGTGCTTGGCTGGCTTGGTACAAAAGCGCCGACTCCCTTATATACATTATTAGCTCAAATATTTACAGTTATTTATTTTGCATTTTTTGTTCTTATGCCATGGTATAGCAAGATAGATAAAACAAAACCTGAACCAAAAAGAGTGACAAAATGAGATTAATAAAATTACTGCTTTTTTTTATCAGCTTGACTCCAATTTTTGTTTTTGCTGCTGCCGCTGACATAAAACTTGATAGGGCACCAATTGATACATCTGACAATGCATCGTTGCAGCGCGGCGCACAAAGTTTTGTTAATTATTGCTTAACTTGTCATGGTGCTAGCTATATGCGTTATAACCGGCATCAAGATATTGAGCTAACTAATCAAGAAATCAGTGGGAGTCTTATTCATACTGGACAAAAAGTTGGCGATCTTATGTTGACTTCTATGAAAAAAAAGGAAGCTGAAGAATGGTTTGGGGTTGCTCCTCCTGATTTATCCATAATTGCTCGCTCCAGGGGTGCCGATTGGCTGTATACCTATCTTAGAGCTTTTTACAAAGATGATTCTACTTCTTCAGGCTGGAATAATTTGATTTTTGATAAGGTTGCAATGCCGCATGTTTTGTACCAGTTACAAGGCCAGCAAGTGCTTAACATTAAATCGGTTGGTGATGGAAAAGGCAGCTCGGAAGTTAAGGAATTAGAGCTTAGTGTACCTGGCGCTCTTTCCAAACAAGAATACGATAAATTTGTTACAGATCTGGTAAACTACATGGTTTATTTGGGTGAGCCCCATGCAAATTATCGTAAGAAACTTGGAATGATTGTCATGATCTTCTTGCTTGGTATGCTTGGTTTGACTTATTTATTAAAACGCGAATATTGGAGAGATGTACACTAGTAAATCATTGAATCAAAGTACTAAAAAGATGTATAAGTCATCATGATGACGCTGTATTCTACTGCAACATGTCCTTTTAGCCACCGATGCCGCATCGTGTTGCATGAAAAGGACATGGATTTTCAGGTCATTGATGTAGATCCTCATAATAAACCAGAAGATTTGGCTGTGATTAGCCCCTATGGTCGCGTGCCAGTTCTGATTGAGCGAGATCTAGTATTGTATGAATCGAATATTATCAATGAGTACATTGATGATCGTTTTCCTCACCCTCAGTTGATGCCGGCAGAACCAGTAATGCGTGCCCGAGCAAGACTGTTATTGCATCGATTTGAGCAAGAATTATTTTGTCATATTGAGACTGTTGAGCAGAATGATCAAAAGATAGCTGATAAAATGAGAGTAGCGATTGCTGATAGTCTGACAATGATCGCGCCAATATTTGATAAGCAAAAATATATGCTGGGTGATGAATATTCTATGTTGGATGTAGCCATAGCGCCTTTACTATGGAGACTGGATCATTATGGAGTTCGTCTGCCAAAACAGGCTGCACCATTACTCAAGTATTCTGAGAGATTATTCAGCAGGCCACTATTTATTGATGCTTTAACACCTTCAGAGAAATTAATGCGTAAATGAAGGTTCCTGCGACTAAGCCTTATTTAATACGAGCTGTTTATGAATGGTGTATTGATAATGAATTGACTGCCTATATTTCTGTTGATTTTGATCGGAATACATTAGTGCCTGAGGAATATGTAAGAGATGGAGAAATTACTCTGGATATTAGTCCTCTAGCTGCTTGTGATCTATTGATCGACAATGAAGTGGTTCAATTTACGGCGCGCTTTAATGGCATATCAAGGAGGATATCAATACCAGTTGGCGCAATCAAGGCGATATTCTCAAAAGAGATCAATCAAGGTTTATTTTTTTCTCCTGAAATTGAGGAAAATGCACCATGCACTTTTAAGAATGAAGATACAAATTGTTTAGGATCCACATCAAATAATTATCTGGCGCATGAGGATAGAGGGGATCGAGTTCATTTAAAGATCGTTAGATAACAATTGTTTACTGCATAATAGCCTAAGGTTTATAATTTTAATATATTTGTTTTTTTAACATATTTATTTCTATGAGCCGGCATAGCTCAGATGGTAGAGCAGCTGATTTGTAATCAGAAGGTCCCGAGTTCGATTCTTGGTGTCGGCACCATAAAATTCAAGGCATTAGGCGTCAGTATCTAAAGATTTTCAATTCTGAGTCACCATGAAGTTACCACGATAAATAGAAGTAGGCAGTAAGCTATAGGCATTATTGATCACTTCTCTCCGCTTGAGGTTCCATCAAAACATATTGCGGCTTCAATAAAGCCGGATAACTTTTTATAAGGGCTGAACTACTAACTAAATGGGATGAAGGATGAAAGAGTTTCCCTTTACTGCTTTATCCGTAGAGGGCCTCCTCCCAGGGAAATTGGTGATCCATTTGCATTGATACAAGAACTGGATCATACAGATTCTAATTTCTATAAACTCCTCTTCAAAAACAACAACATCATTGCCAAATAAGAAAAACGCTGTTGTTATACTGGGAAAATTCTTAGTTGCAACTACAAAGAGCTTCAGATACCTCATTTCAAATCCTGTTTTTACTTTTTCTTCTGTGTATTTTTGGTTATGAATGGTATTTAAGATGAACCTCAAAATATAAGCGTAGTAATTACACTGATGAAAACTCCAAAAAGAATTGAACCGCTGATCCAAGATGGCTTTGTCGATGAGGTTATCCGACAATTAATGAGTGGCAAAGAAGCCTCGGTTTACGTAGTTCGCTGCGGAGAAGAGATACGTTGCGCTAAAGCATACAAAGAAGCCAACAAACGTAGTTTTCGCCAAAATACGGATTACACCGAAGGCCGCAAAGTAAAAAACAGCCGTCGTGCACGAGCCATGGAAAAAGGTACTCGGTATGGACGCAAAGCACAGGAAGAATCCTGGCAAAATGCCGAGGTAGATGCCCTGTACCGACTCGCTGCTGCTGGTGTGCGTGTGCCCAGGCCATACGACTTCCATGAGGGCGTACTATTGATGGAGCTGATGATCGACAGCAATGGCAATGCAGCCCCACGGCTCAACGATCTTGCGCTTACTGCAGAATTATCTCGTGAGTATCACCGCATGTTAGTTGCTCAAGTGGTTCGCATGCTTTGTGCTGGAATCATCCACGGTGATCTGTCTGAATACAACGTGCTAGTCGACAGCACAGGACCTGTCATTATCGACTTGCCACAAGCTATCGACGCAGCTGCCAATAACCAAGCTTGTAAAATGCTGCTACGTGATGTTGAGAACTTGGCTATATACTTCGGTCAGTTTGCGCCTGAATTGCTAGCCACCAGTTATGGTATGGAGATATGGTCACTCTACCAAAGTGGACAACTTCATCCAGAAAGTGATTTGACCGGACACTTCGAGTATATTGAGAAAACAGTCAATATTAAAAGCATCTTGCGTGAAATCAACGACACACTTAAAGAAGAAGAGGCACGGAAACTAAGGCGTACTGTCAATTCATGAGCCTATTTGTCTGCTCATGTCCCCTGTTTTATCCATAACAACGTCACAACCAAGTATTGGTGCTGGTTCTACTGTTACTCTTCTGTTATCGCTCCTTTCTCATCCGTATCATTTCTTTGATTTTATCTTTCTAAGATTACGAAGATGGCCTGCTACTTGATTGAATATGATGCGGTTATGTCTGTGCAAAATTGATAATTGATCATTCAATTGAGTGCCGAACTGTTAATCCGCAGAAACAATGTTTGAGATCTGGTCAGATAACTCAATAAAACAGTAAGTTAAATATAATTAAGAAGCTAATGATTATTTATCAGTAGTCTTATAGTAGACTATTCAAGCCATGGAGATGAAGCAAAGATAGTAAGGTATGGACAAAAGAACCGTAAGACTTGATCCATTCCAGCACGCCGTGGGACTAAACACCTAATTTAATGATAAAAGTATAAATTGATAGAATATCTATCAATTAAAATACAACTAAATTTAAAAAATAAAGAACATGGGCCGTGTTTTTAATGGAAATGGCCCATGTCCTCTTATTTATGAAGAATTACTTGCTTATCGCTTGCTTCCCAATGCATCCATTTATATAGCTAGCGCCAATACAATCTTTCACTTTCAACTGTAAAATGGCTGAATAACCTATGCTTATAGCTCAGAATTGCTATTTTAAATTCCCTATTTAAATGCATTTAATCAGCGAGGAATTACTCAGTAATTTAGTATCCGCCACCTGAATTAGAGCCTTTTGGGTGCGAGCTAGCGGTTTTTTTCATTACATCACCACATTTTACCTTAGTGCCATCTGTCCGATCTTTAATTTGCTCTTCCGGCTTCTTATCTTTGCAAGCCATTAAATTCAAAATATCTTGCGCCCTAATAGGTGCTAATGAAGAAGTCGTATTCCCGCTAGCAAAAGTAGTAGAGGCAGAACCTAATATTAATATAGAAATAAAAATAGAGATAATAGATTTTTTCATGTTTAACTCCTTTTAATTTAGTGATAGCGAATCGTTTTTTATGGCCTAACTATTATATATAGCAATCAATTTATCATACTCGAAAATAACAATGTTATTTTTAACGGAAACGAGTGCTTCATAGCCTGTCAGTATATAACAGCGTTTTTTATTTGTCAGGTAGTTTTAATCTATGAGAGTCAAGGCTATGATAGTTGAGGAATCATCAAACTAAAATCATATTAACATGCCACAGAATATCAGTGCTTTAACATAATGATTTTATGCATTACATCAGATAAGATATTCTCATTAAAATTAATGTAGTATTTCATTCATATCGGAACTCATTATATTTCTTTATTTCCATTCCAGAATGGAATGATGATACTCATGCAAATTGCCCTCCGGGGGGGGTGTCGAGCAAAGAAGAGCGAGCTAAGTCCGATGGGTTGGTGTGTTTCAAGGTGACGAGTGGCAAGCTGGAACAGCGTATTGTATTGTTGGTGACTGACGGAATGCGAAATTAGGTTGAGATGAGGAGGATTCAAGTTGCGCGTGAGCGGTTTGTGGCGCGTTTCCGATCAAAGTGGATGTCGCTCGATTGAGCGAATTTACTGCCCGGTATCAGCCGAAAGCGGTAAAGCACTGGCGTGCGTACACGATGGTCAAAGCGCTGAGGTGAGTCCGACCAGTGTCTTGCGGGACTCGCGTGTACCCGAGCTAAAGTTCCATCTGGTACACAGTTTCAAGAGATGAGATCTCGTGCGATCCATAGTTTGTCGAGAGAGTGGAGGGCATCGTAGTTTGATACCTGCTGCCACCTGGGCAAGCACTGGTGCGGTATTGTGATGAGATCAGCCAAGTGGAGGCACACTGGATCAAGCTCAATTTGGGTTATCTTTACAGCAGGTGCAGCAGGGGTGGATGGGCAGCATAACTTACGCATGCTTACCAACGCAATGGTAAAACTATTCTGTTCGCTGCGCTAGATGTGCTCAATGGCAAAGTGATTGCCCAGTGCCGATCGCGATGCCGCTACAGCGAGTGGCTTAAATTTCTGAAAAAGATTGACTGTGAAAAACGCCTAGAAGGACAAAATGCTGCATCTGATCGTTGCTAATTACGTCACGCACAAACAGGAGTTCTCTAAGTTAGAATGGCGATTGACAATTTCTCCCACGAATTGGATGCCGTAATCTTCTTGCCAACAAAGTACGCATGATTTTCTCGTCAACTGACTGGTTTTGGGTTATGCTAGGTGCCGGGTTGACTTGCAACACTAAATGTTTGGTCCCACGGCGTGCTGGAATGGATCAACGTTAGAAGCTGTCTGGTAAAACATTAGACGCATTTTGCAAGTGTTATTTTCATCATGGCGATTCGAATCATATTTTCGGCAGTGCCGGGCAGGATCTCGAAGTCCTTGGATAAACGGCGAAAGTTACCCAACCAGGAGAACGTGCGTTCGACCACCCACCGCTTCGGTAAAACAGCCCATTTACCTTCGACTTTTTCTGAAATGTGCAAGGACAGGCCTAACCCATTAGCTGCGAAGTCAACCGCTGTGCATCGATAGCCGGCATCCCCCGGTCCCCCGAGAACGCTTTGAGCCAAGGGTATTTATTAACAACACCTTCCAATACCGCAAGCACTTTTGGTATCGCTCAGGTTAGCGGCATGTACTTTGATGAGGAGTAAATTGCCGAGAATATCTACCACAATATGGCGCTTGTGACCTTTGACCTTTTTGCCGCTATTGATGCCTCGTTCTTCACTGGCATACTGGATTTTCACGCTTTGCGCATCAATGATGCCATAACTGGGCACAGTACAACGTCCCGCTTTTTGGCGACGGCAGATTGTCAGTTGATCCAGGCTTCTCCCAGACACCACACTTGTTCCCCCGGCTAAAATGATTGTATACGGTCTGCCAGGGAGGAAAATCGTTCGGCATCAGCCGCCACTGGATACCGCTTCTGACGACAGACAGAATGGCATTCACAATGACTCTTTTGCTATGTTTATGGCTATTGCCTCGTTTGCTGACAGGATCAAACTCTTTTTTATCAAGTTCCATTCCTCATCATTTATATCCGTTTTGTATGACATCTCTTAGCTTACTATCAAAAAAATACTTGATTCTAATGGAAATCGTTTTGCCAGACAGCTTCTGATTGGGCCCATCTGCAATATAAGCTGTCGGTTTCTTTGTCGTGGCTGGATTGTGGCTGCACGACCTCGGTGATGTAACTGACCAGCATCACGTAAAATACGATAGAAACTGCTTTCTGACGCCAGATAAATAGCGTTGTCCGCTAGTGCAGGTACAATCTGTTTGGGTGTCTGGCTGCAGAATTCTTTACTGTTACAAACGTCGAGAATATGCTTTCTTTCCTGTTCACTGAGTTTGTTGGCAGGGGTTTTCTTGACTGTTTGCCGACGATCTTCCAAGCCAATATGGTGCCAGTATTGTAGCGTGCGGCTGTTTCTGCCAGTGCCTTTTCCTTGGTCTGAGTTCAGATTCCAGACGTTTTATCTGCTTCCTGTCTTCCTGACGGTAGCGATTCTTTTCTTTCTCAGTCTGAGCATGGCGTTGATACCCTGACAGCGCTGCCGTTTTCCATTGATCAATCTGTTCTGGGTAGAGGCCTTTACTGCGGCAATACTCACTCAGTTGTGCGCTATTCAAACCCGCTGTTTCTATTACAACCGCCAGTTTATCTTCTGCTGTCCAGTCATCTTGCTTTACTGCTATCTTCCGGCACTGCGATTACCCTGTTCCTGTATTCTTTTCTCCATTGGTAGAGCGTAACATCAGATACGCCGGTTTCTTTACACAATTGTGGAACAGATACCCCATTGGGTGGCATCATCTTCTTGATTACTGATTCCTTGAATTCTTTCGAATAGCTCTTTTGCATCATCTCCTCTCGCTTCGCCCTTCAAGTTTTTAGGTTTCAAATGAGGCGAAAGTATCCTGACACATAGGGATCGACTACTTAAATTTCCAGAATAATAGAAGAAATCATCTTCTGTTTCCCTTATTGGAAATTATATGAGTCACTGATAATGCTCATTAAGTCATCGGTAAAAGTCATAGCAAAAAAGTAATTTAAAACGTAGTGAGTGGTCTGTTAAGTTATTAAAAAAGTAAGAGAAAAGGGAATAGATTGCGTACTCACAAAAACTAATAGCATTTACTGGTCGGTTATGGTTTATTGCGTCAATTTTTTGACTCAACTTGCTGAATATGAGGAAGATGGGTTTGCAAATACAGCTAAGAAATTGCATTGGGAATCGATATTGTCGCGACTTGAATATTTTATCAAGCAATAGATTATTAAATGACTTTTTTGCCGCTTTTAAGGTTATCTATAGCGGTATTGCAAATACCGAAATTGTTGTATGAATGGCTATTTTATACCCTAACGTTGCCGTTTGATTTTAGCCGTTATACGAAGGTAGATGAAACTGTCAGTCTGAAGGTGACGGTGAATATTGTTGCCGATCATAAGCTAATTTTTCTATAAAAACGCTTGAATATAAAGCTTTAGGAGATCAGTATGCTGCTAATTCTAGATTCCAATTGCATAAAATTTTTAATCTTATAGTTCGGAACTCTCCATTTTCTCTGTAGGATTTCAAGTTTAGATTGGTAATGTCAAATTCTGGCAGTAACTCCAATCTATGCTGAAACAAATGAATCATGTGAGCTAGTAGCATTGATCTATAGCGTGACATTAATCGTGACAGGTTATCTTGCAAGGATCTGAGTAGAGTTGATTATCTATAGCTTTTGCAAGTTACCGCTGATTTAATCTTAGTAAGTAGATACTGCAATTCGTAGAAATTTTAATAATTGTGGCAGGATCAGGAAAATCTATTATAAGTACTTATATATTAATAAGAATTATGGATATGAGATATGTTAAATATGATTTCACGATACTAATCAATAAAATAAATTCTGAATTTAATACATAGAAAATATTTGGCAACATTGCGAAATCGACAAGCAATACTTACTGATAAGACATCAAATTTATGAGATGTATTTGCTTGATGAGAAGTTACAAATACTAGCCAGCTATGCCGGCCAGCGGTTGGGACTTTCCCTACTTCTGCTTTTGTTGTTGAAGTCAAACGGTTAACAGAAAAATTATTGCGCTATTTTTATCCCAATAATACAAGTGAAAGTATCGAAAATTTCATGCATTACGTTATATATGCAGATTATCTAAAATAAGGTGAATTTCTCGGTTTAACTCTCTATGTATACTACATCTGAAATTATCAACAAAGAACAATTCCTTGTTGAATTTACACCGCTAGTAAAACGCATTGCACGCCATATGATGTTTAAGCTTCCTGCAAGCGTGGAAGTAGATGATCTAATTCAAGCTGGCATGATTGGCTTACTGGATGCGATAAGCCGTTATGAAGGATCCTATGGACGCCAATTTGAAAGTTATGCGGTACAGCGTATTCGTGGGTCAATATTGGATGAGTTACGTGAATCTGACTGGTTGCCTCGCAGTCTACGTAAGAAGATGCGGCAGATTGAAGTGGCTATGAGAGTGCTGGAGCAGCGTTTGGGCTGTCCTCCAAGTGAGCAGGAATTAGCAACTGAATTAAACATAACTCTTGATGAGTATCACGAGGCAATGCAGGAAGTGCGTGGTGGTCAATTGATTTATTATGAAGATTTCCAGGAGGAAGACGAAGATCATTTCCTAGATCGCTTAAACTCTGAGTCTGATAATGGACCGCTGGAAATCTTATTGGATAAAAAATTACGGGAATCACTAGTTACAGCGATCGGGAATTTACCGCAAAGGGAAAAAATGGTAATGGGTATGCATTATGAGCAGGAAATGAATTTGCGGGAAATTGGCGAAGTACTCGGAGTCAGTGAATCACGAGTATGCCAAATACATGCTCAAGCAATAGTACGCCTCCGTTTACGGTTAAAAAATTTATGAATTTAAATGGCTTATCAACCGGACCATTAGAAGGTATCAACAACAAGATCAGAGCGTTACACAAAATGGCTTATGGCTTTAGAGATGTCGAATTCTTTAAGCTGAAAATTATGGCGCTGCATGAAACCAATTAGAGCTTGCTCAGAAAGTATAAGCAATAGTTTTTACGCGTAAATATCGTAAAAATCAATGTTTAAGTGCAAGCTTTATAAGCTCACTACTCCGTATGCTTACAATCTTCTCGCAACGCACGCCTCGATGCCCGGTCAACCAAAGCAAACAGTTTGTCAATTTCATCTTTCCTGCTGGACGCCTGATGGCCCATCACTTTAACAAACCGGCAATTGAGCCAGGAATTCAGCCGGTAAAATTGCTGATACAGCTCGTAATGATTCAGTCGCTTGTTTTTACTCGAAAAATAATCATTTTGTTCAAGATGGGCGCGTCTCCCTGGCAGACCGATAATATTTTGCGAATCGGTATAAACCGTCAAAACCGTGTCGCAGCCATTGCTCAAAGCAGTCGTTTCGCTCAGCGCCCACAACAACGTTTGTAATTCCAATCTGGTCGGAGAACTGGTTTGTTCAAAGCGCTTCACTTGCACGGTATCTTTTAGCGATTCTATGGGTGTGGCCAAGTCAGCGATCACCGGTAGGCGCTATACCCTACCTTTAACTGAGTGTTAACACTGCCGTCGGTAAATATCTGTAGGTGATTCATAATGCTTCGATCTTTTCAAAACCAAAGACTGCTCTGGGTTATTTATAAGCAGAGCGAATGATATTCAATAGTTCTTGTTGATTCCTAATCGACCCATGGCTAACTCTCTACTCATGGGAATACTTCAGGGAAATGATATATTGCGATGATGATTGGTAGTTCAATATCCAAGGTAGAAATGCTACTCACTGCATACAGCAATTTTATTGATTTGATAAATGGCAGTAGTTCTCAGCAGTCAGCTACTATAAATTTAAACCTTTATGATGCTAAACAATCAGTGCATTTTTACAATTTTAGCAAAGAATGCAAGATGTTGATGTATATAACAATTTGTTGTGATTAATTAGTATAATTTATGGATGATCAAACCATTTCAGTTTATGACAGCTCTGCTGAGCAAATTGCTGCGTTGCACAAAACGCTAGTGCCAGCTCGTGTTTATCAACTTATTAATCAGTTTTTCGTCAAAAATGGGGTTTGTGCTGATGTTGGCTGTGGCATAGGGCGTGATAGTTCTTGGTTGTCTGAGCAAGGGTACTCAGTTACAGGCATTGATGCTTCGGAGGGAATGCTGCAGCAGGCAAGAGGGTTTTACCCGAATATTTCCTTTGTCCGTGACAGCTTGCCACTATTAGAGAGACAGACAGATTCCTTCTTCGTCAATGTGTTATGTTCCGCAGTCATCATGCATTTGACAGAAGATCAGATTGCTTGTGCAGTAGTAAATCTAGTACGAATTGCCACTGTCGGGGGCATAATAATTGTTTCTTTCCGTGGAACAAATAGCAAAGATCGCCGTGAAAACGGCAAACTCTATAGTGCTATTGAAGTGGATAAATTGGTTTCTTTGTTCGTTCAATCGGAGACCATGTTATTGCATCGTGAAATAGATTACCAAGAAGATAGGAGAGTGGAATGGACTAATATTGTTCTTAAAAAATTGCCACTCCTTGCTGTCTAGGCTGCCATTTACGCCCTCCAGCTCCAATACGAAGGGTTGAGCAATTGTATGCATCTTGCAGGTATGCTTGGCGTTTCTCTGTTGTATTCCCTGTCTGGGAAATAAGCGTTTCTCGAAGGGGGGGGTGTGATGTAATCAGATATTCATTCCGGTTAAAAAGGCGTTCCAGCAATTCAGTGGATGGAAGTCTGTCAAACTTGCCATTTTCGCCGCGATTGCATTCTTGGCAAGCCAGAACTAAATTTGCTATGCCATCAATTGGTTTGCGGCTGTCACACTGCTTTAGCATATGCGGAAAAAAATGATCAACTTCGGCTATTTCTTCCTTTCCAAGAACTACAGAGATTTCCCGAAAACAATAAAAGCACCGCCCTTTCTGATAACCATTCAATGCAGGTCGTGCCGATGTGACTGTGGTACGCCGTATGGCATTGACACCCATAAGTAAACAACTTTCCTCTTCGTATTCTACAAGCATCAAGTTCCGGGAGAGATTGTTTTCCCATGCAGCCTCAACTAGTTGCCAGCGTGACTCGGTTTCTTGTACAAGATTAGCAAATTGCTGCTGTTCCCCTAGACGCATAAAACCTTCTGTTAATTGAATTGCGTTTTTCTTGTTACGTTCATCAATAAAAAAGCGGATACCAATCTCTGTACCATGAACGTTATGGAAAGCATCCAGCACATTAATGAAACCATAGCGCAAAGTATGGGAAGTCATTTCGTCCTTCTCTATTTCACCTTGATTAAATGCACGTAGCTTATCGAGAAATGTACTCTGCTCACTTGTGCCTTGCTTTGGATGTTTTTTTAGATGTTCACAAAGGTGTGCAGCGTATGGCACTGCAAGTTCTTCAAGGGTGATTTGTGTTTTCCCCAATGACTGAAAATCGAAAAGGGTTTTTGCAAGAGCGAATTTGTACGAAGCAGAATTTCGTCCAAAAAGAATAATGGCACGCCAATAATTTTCTGCAGTTGGTTCTATTTCATAAAAACGCGACACGATTCGCTTTGGTCTCCAAAATTTCTTGTTGGTGTCAGTAGGATTTTATTTCAGTAAGCAAATTGATGCAGCTTGAGAAGGCAAGTATTGGGATCATCTGCAAAATACTTTTCAGCCAGCATACCAAGACGCAGCAACTGCTCGTCGTGCTGGCTCAATACTGAAAAATTAGATTTGATCATTTATGCTGATTTTTTGAATACCCATTTACTTTCCAATTTCTTGAAAGGGCTGCTTGACCGCGCGTGTAGTGATTTGTTTCCATCAGGTTAACCTATGGGAAATATATGGCCGCATCAATTTTATGCTTTTTTCGTTATGAATTCTCTCGGGATACCTTTATTTAGTGGGTTTTATAAGGAACTGCTGGCACAGACGAGAGCAATGTTGCTGGTTTGGCATTTTTAGCTAAAACCTATTATCCACAATTTCCGTGGATAAGGCTGTGGGTAACTGCTTTATGTTGAGAGAGGGTAACGGTTATTTCGAATGCCTCAAAAAGACGCTAAAGCTTTTAGAAATCCTGACAGATAAAAATCAGATCATTTCTACCTCGTATACCACGGGTTAACCAGCGGATTTCGGTCTGTTCATAAGTGCAATAATCGTTGCGGTTGGAATGAATCCATCAAACTGTTCTGTCACATCCAGTGCTTCCAATCCATAGAGAAGCCCATTTGTTCCAAACATCGCGGCGCAAAGTGCACAGCCTACGATCTCTCCACCAAAAGGCATGATGAAAAGTGTTCGTCCCAATGTGAGATCGAGTAAATCATAGGCGATGCATACAGCGAGCTTGAGTCCCCACATGGCAGATCCCTGTTAGTTAGTCGTTCCTGAAAAGGTATTTTTCCAAGATATCCATTAAATTTTCCTGGTAGGAAGCATATCATTTTCTGCTGAGAATACTGGACTAACAGCAGCAATAGAGGCTATTGGCCCGACCAGGGGAGTTTGAAGTTGATTACGACAAATTTAATTTTGTAGTTAAAGCTTTACTTGGCTGGGTCAATAATGGGTTGCAGCGATTTGATAGCTTTCTGTAATATCCGGTAGGAGTCTTTGTCGAGCTGGGGTCTGGGTGAGTCCAGGAGTTGCCAGAGTTCATCTTCTGTTTTGGCCGTGCCAAGATAAGCCCAATTATCTATGACGAGCAGATCGCCATCTTCCTTGAGGTAGGCGGGGCCGGTAAAAGGCCAGCTATTGAAGCGCAGGCTAGACAGTGCCGCCATCAGGCGCATCGAGTGCGCCACTAACGGTTCTTCGCCAACGCATCCCCCGCGGCATCTTTTGAGTTGGCGAGCGAAGCAGGGCTTGCCGGGCTTAACCTTTTCCAGTCCAATGATGGCCTTGCAAAGCTCATGCCCATCTGCCAGATCAGCCAATACCTTGTTCGCTTCTCGCAGGCTTTTGAATAGGCCATACAGATTCGATTGCCGGCCAAAATCCAGATCACGGGCATAAGCCACATTGATATGCAAACCTGCTCCGGTTTCCTTAAGCAAGATCGAGCAAAGTTCATTATTGCGGCGAAGTTTCCGGTTATGCGTCGGCTGAAGTTTCTTCACCAACTCGGCTTCCTTGAGCAGCGCACCGATTTCGCCGCCTGTCTCGATATAGCCAATCCGCCGGACCTGCTGCGAGAGGCTCATTTCCTTGGCAGATGAAACATCGCTGGTGAAATGAGAAAGCACCCGTTGGCGAATGTTCATGGATTTGCCAATATAAAGTGGAAGCTCGTTCTCTCCGTAGAACAGATAGACCCCCGGTCCCTGGGGGAGACTATCCAGTATCTGTTCGTTCAAATGCGTCGGGATACTGGGGCGTCCGGTCAGGGCTTTGACTGCAGCGGCAACTTTGGCGGGAGGGATCTGTTGCTGTATCTTCTGCCAGAATTGGTGGATGAGCTGAGCATCCGCCAGCGCCCGGTGACGGCCATTGACCTGTAAGCCATGCCGTTCAATCAGACTATCCAGATTGTGCTTTGGATGCCCCGGGAATAGCCGCCTGGAAAGTTTGACGGTACAGATTGTTGTTGCCTGGAAGTCATAACCTTGGCGTTTGAATGATTGCTTCAGAAACCCGTAATCAAAACGGGCGTTATGCGCTACAAAAAGACGGCCCTCCAGCATCTGGAATACCCGTTGGGCGACATCGGCAAAGGTCGGCGCCTCTGCCACCATCTGGTTCGTAATCCCGGTTAACCTCTCGATAAACGCAGAGATTCGTGTCTCCGGATTGATCAGAGAGCTCCATTCCTGAATATTTGGGCCATCAACCAGGATGATGCCGACTTCGGTGATCCGGTCGACAGATGCCGTGGTGCCAGTGGTTTCAAGATCGACAAAAGCAAAAGGCTGCATTGGCCGAATTCTACGCTAAACTTGAATAACTTAACCCGAATATTTCATAAATTCGCGTGATGATCACGCAGGATTTTGATTAATAGGGAAGTTTTGAGAAGGAGTGGTGTAGTGATTCATACACCCGACTGAGCAAAATCTTTCTTATTAATCAAAAGGTAAGTGAGGACACGTGCCAATTTATGAAATATTCGGGTTAACAACAGCCAAGAGTGTCAATCCGCGTTGGAATTTGCGCATCCTGCTGAAACAACGGTTGTCATGACAGGCGCTTTTAGTCCATTATGAGTCATCTATAAAACATTCATTTAGTGAATAACAATGACGGTATGTGCGGACGTTTTTGCCTGGCTTATCCACGTTCCAGCCTGATCGACTGGTATCATGCGGCGACGATGCCGGAGATCGAGCCGCGTTATAACATCGCGCCTACGACCGGTATTGTGGCCATTCGTGACAGCATCACTGGCCGGGCAGGATCAATGATGCGCTGGGGGTTGATTCCCCATTGGGTCAAGGACCCAAAAAAGCTGCCTTTGCTATTTAATGCGCGCGCGGAGTCGCTTGCGGTAAAGCCGTTGTTCAAAAACGCGTTTCGTTGGCAACGCTGCCTTATCCCGGCTTCGGGTTTCTATGAATGGAAGCCCCTGGCAGAAGGTAAAAGCAAACAGCCCTTCTTTATTTCGGCCAAAGATGGCAATCCATTATCATTCGCTGGCATATGGGAGACAGCAATGGTAGATGAAGTTGTCATCGATAGCTGTGCAATCATCACTACGAGCAGTAATGCATTAATGCGTTCCATTCATGATCGCATGCCAGTGATCATCCCTCCTGAATCCTGGGATAACTGGTTGACCCCTTCCCAGCTACCTGATGACGTCTTATCGTCTATTCTGAAACCGTGTTCTTCCGAGAAGATGCAGTTTTGGGCAGTATCGCCTGCGGTAGGACGGATCAGTAATCAGGGGGAGCAGCTGATCCAGCCAGTAAATGAATGAGTTTTTAAATTGCAGCGTGTCTGATGAGCGCGCCACTGCTGAAAATAAGCAATAAGTATTTTACAAGGCAAATAATAATCATTATCATTTAGATCTCTTTAGGAGAAATTCAGGCTTGGGGTGTGATTTAAAGAGTTTGAGTGGTGCGAGCATTCCTATATGCAATAACACTATCATCACAATCATTCCTCAGTAAAACGAAGCTTTCTCACAGCCAGCCAACAAAGCGCATATCGCATGTCAGCCAGCCATTAATTAATGACTAGGAAATGGCTTTATGTACGAAAAAAAGAGCTTGGCTGACAATAGAAGACACCTCTCACGGGCTTCAAATCGAGGGTGGGCAGTTTGTTTATCGATACCGCTTACTGTTCGCGCAAGCCAGTCCAATTTAGCAAAATCAACTGTAACGAATGACTCGATCTCCGGACATTTAGTCGCTGAGTGCTCCGTTGTTTTGAGCTTCGATGAAACCGTTGCGCTAAAACCTGGTTATGCCCGTAAGAAATCCAGTCACTATAGCGGCGCTGAAAAGGCCGTTTCAACTGAAGAGCTCGAAAAACGAGCTACGTTGCATTCTATTTCAACCATCAATAGCAACACGCTATCGCTAAGCGCTGGCGTTCGCTGTCAAATCGTGAATACATCACGTAGTGGATTTACCCATTGGGTAAGCCTGTTATTTTTAGGGCGACAATCGATCGATTGGTCAAGATAACAACTTATTAAAGGGATGGGCCTATTTTCTAGATTTTAGATTTGATTCTTATTAATAAGAATCATTATTACTAGCATTATTACTATTATTAACAGAATAAAAATAAAGAGGTTTACGATGATACCTGTAGAAAAATGGACTCAGGAAATAAACACATTATTTATTTCGAACCGTGTGCAGTTACGCCGGGCTGCCTACAAAATCCTGGGTGATTGGGAGCGTTCAGACGATATAGTGCAGGATGCTTATATCAAGATAATTGAAATGACAGCGGCTCAGGATATCAGGCAGCCGTTGGCTTATATGTTCCAGATCGTTCGTAATTTGGCTATTGATCATTATCGGCGAATGGTGTTCGAGACAGAACTGTTTGGAATAGACGAAGAAGGACTGCATGTTCCGGCCCAGGCAGACCTGCCTGAAACGCATGCGATCAATCGCCAGCATATTGCGCTGGTTATCCAGGTGCTGGCTAAACTCCCTGAACGCACCAAACGGGTTTTTGAGCTTTACCGGATAGATGGGTATACCCATCGGATGATAGCCGATGAATTAAATATTTCCACTTCCTTAGCAAATATCCTTATTCGCGAAACAACGAATCATTGTAGAAATGCGCTCCAATCCTGTTCTGCAGTGCCGCAATAATTGTTTTTTATTTCGCTTTTGATGATCGTTCCGAATTGGATCAATTTCGCTCGCTAATACTTTAATTCTTTCAATTCATTAGGAATTTATGGTGTTTGCAAAAAGCTTCTGGTTATTTTTTGTATTCTTCATAGGCCGATTCGTCTAGTTTGAATAAGAAGCATTCTTTTTAATAAGTATTAAAAAACTATTTATTCGTAAATCTGAGGTATGTGCTATGACAAGCTGTTTTGATCGCGAAGAGGGTGTGTTCCGTGTTTTGGTCAATCATGAAGAACAATACTCTATTTGGCCGGAATGGAAAGCGATTCCGGGTGGCTGGCAAGATACCGGCGTGCTGGGCGACAAAAAGACCTGTCTGGATCATATTGAGAAAGTCTGGACAGATATGCGGCCGCTCAGCCTGCGGCGTTTCATGGATAACCGCATCTAGTGCAGCGTATTAATGTTGAAACCATTAACGCTTTTCTGTTTGCCGTGTGCAGGCGCAAGTGCAACGATGTATCTACGCTGGCGACGGTTACTGCCTTCCTGGATAACGGTGCAACCCGTTGAATTGCCGGGCCGTGGCAGTCGAATGGATGAGCTGCCGGAAGAAAGCTATGCAGTGCTGACCGAAAGACTGTGCGATGAGCTTGCAGCCACAATGCCTGAACACTACGCCTTTTTTGGCCACAGCATGGGAGCTTTGCTTGCTTATGGGATCACCCATGGTCTGGCTGCCCGGACATTGCCGCTACCCGCTGCATTATTCGTGTCGGGTTGTGCAGCACCGAATCGCCAGGATAGCGAGTGTTACGTCAGGATACAGGGGCAGGCTGCATTGATCGCAGATTTACGCAAACAGGGCGGTACTCCGGAAGAAGTGTTCGATAACCCGGAACTGCTGGCGATGACACTGGATTTATTGAGGATGGATTACCGTGTTTGCGGGAGTTTCCGGCATGTGCCGTTATCGCCTCTGCCCATTCCCATCCATGTTTTTGGCGGGTGTGCGGATCAGATCGAAGCGGAGAAGCTGAATGATTGGCGGCTGGCAAGTACCCTGGCGTTTACCCTGGACTGGTTCGATGGGGGTCATTTTTTTCTTCGGCAGTCTGAAGAAGTATTTCTCCTCGCGTTAATAAAACGCTTGGCGGAAAGTTTAATCGAGGTGCCACATGAAGCGTGTGCCACTGCCTGAGACTATTCCTGCTGGCATCGAAGTCTGGCTGCTCGAGTTCGATTTCGATTCGATCCGGCTTGCTGATGATTGGGCGATGCTGAGCGCTGACGAGCAGGTCCGTGCGCAACGCTTTCATCGCCAGCAGGATCGGGTACGTGCTATAGCGACGCGGGCGGCGCTGCGCCGTTTGCTGGCGGAACGGGTAATGTTGCCGCCAAATGAGCTGCACTTTGTAACAGGCGCCTTTGGTAAACCTCATTTACAAGCGCATGCAGGCATCGAGTTCAATGTTTCCCATGCAGGGAGTTTTGCGTTGATTGCACTCTCCACCCAGGGGGAGATTGGGATCGATATTGAGCAGCGTCAGCGGGATGTCACCCATTTGGATGCGCATGTGCTTTCTTCGGTAGAACATGCAGAGGGAATCTGGTCAAGCCAGAATTTTATCGAGCTCTGGGTAGTGAAGGAATCGGTATTGAAAGCGCTGGGATGGGGGATTGCTGAATACCTGCAAGCCATTACCGTACGGCCAAATCATGACGGCGGCTACTGCATTATCCATGATCAAGGCGAATGGGCCGGAGTCGACGCCTGGTCGATTGGCGTACCTCTGTACTACGCGGCGGCATTGGCGTTGACCCATCAGGGTAAATCGCGAGTGCACGAATACAGCGCCAGTCTTTCCTATGCTGATTAGTGGCAAAAACAATGAAGTGCCAAATACAGGTTTGGGTCGCAAAATTTTTTCCGGTAAAGCACGAATTTATTTTTAGGTGTAAATCATGAATACAAGACTGATTCCCTCTCGCAGTTATCCTGACAACATCGTTAGCCATCTGCAAAGGTTGGCACGGGAACGACCAGCGGACCCTGCGCTGATTGTCGTGAGTGCAGCCGGTGACGAGCTTGTTGACAAGCAATTAGATTATGCTTCGCTCGATCTGCACGTCAGGGCCGTTGCCGCTGTTTTGCAAGATCGTTTCATGCGGGGTGAACGGGCGTTATTGCTGATGGATAACGATGAGCATTACGTGATCGGTTTTCTTGCCTGCCTTTATGCAGGCATGATCGCTGTCCCTGCTTTTCCACCAGAGTCCATCCGGAAACAGCATCTGGCAAGATTGCTCGCGATTGCTGCGGATGCCAAGGCGAGGTGCATTGTCACGGCTAGCCAGTTTTTGCCGCTGATCAATGATGCAGCGATCGCTCAGTTAGCTGGCGCTGATATCCTGACTGTCGATACCCTAACGCAAAGTAGTGGGCAAAATAAGGTGCCCGCATGGCATGCGCGCCTGCCGGAGAAAGATGAGATCGCTTTCCTGCAATATACCTCGGGATCAACTTCCACGCCCAAAGGGGTCATGGTCAGTCACCACAATTTGATGATCAATGCGCGGGTATTTGAAGAAGGCATGTCGATTGATTCAGATGATATCTTCGTGAGTTGGTTGCCGCTTTACCATGATATGGGCCTGATTGGCGGTCTGTTGCAGCCTCTTCATCGCGGTGTTCCCGTGGTCCTGATGACGCCTGGTTTTTTTGTCGAAAGGCCGGTTCGCTGGCTGGAAGTCATTTCGCGCTACCGCGCTACAGTCAGTGGCGCTCCCAATTTCGCTTTCCAGCTATGCGTCGAGCGCGTAAGAAACGCGCAATTACAGGAGCTCGATTTATCGAGCTGGCGCGTTGCGTTCTCGGGCGCCGAGCCGGTGCGCAGAGACACAATGTGGGCTTTCATCGAACGTTTTAGCTCAGTCGGTTTCTCTGCTGGGACGATTTACCCGTGTTATGGTTTGGCTGAGGCAACGCTATTTGTGACCGGCGGCGCCCGCGGAGAGGGGATGAAAGCCCATGACTTTTCTACCGAGAAGCTGGCGCAAGGCAAAGCCGAGGTAGCAGCGTCTGGGACATCCCTAGTGGCATGCGGTTTTCCCGCATCTCATCATTCGATAGCCATCGTTGATCCAGAGAAGTTGATTCCCTTGGCGGATGGCAATGTCGGTGAAATCTGGACAGATGGAGCCAGTCTCGCGTGTGGTTACTGGCAACGCCCGCAGGAGACGGCAGAAACCTTCGTGACCTATGAAGGCAAGCGCTGGTTACGTACCGGAGATCTGGGTTTTATTCACGCCGGGCAATTGTATATTGTGGGGCGGCGTAAAGATCTCATCATTATCCGTGGACAAAATATTTATCCACAGGATATTGAACTGGTGATCGAAGAAGAAGTGGAAGCGGTGCGTAAAGGCCGGATTGCCGCATTTTCAGTGGAAACCAGAGATGGTGAAGGAATCGGTATTGCCGTTGAGGTATCGCGCAATATGCAGAAACTCGTTTCTGCCGAAACCCTTGTGAACGTATTGAATGAAACGGTCAGTATCAGTTGCCAAGAACCGTTGTCTGTAGTGGTGCTCCTGAATCCGGGGGCCTTGCCTAAAACCTCGAGTGGAAAACTGCAACGCGCGGCCTGCCGTCAGGGATGGCGTGAACGTACGCTGGATGCCTATGCCATCTACGAATTTGGCGGTTTCGTAATCGGTGGTAGCACTCAACCACCGCAAGCATTGACTGATGAAACGGAGATGGTGTTGGCAGCCATCTGGCAATCTGTGTTAAATCACACTGAGCTGGGGCGTGAAGATCATTTTTTCGCCATGGGTGGCAACTCACTCGCTACGGCTCAGGTTGCGGCGCGTATCTCAGATCATTGGCAGATCAATTTCTCTCCGCGCAGCCTGTTTCAGCATCCCCGGCTGCATGCGTGCGCAGCGGAAATTAAGCATCTTTTATCAGCTGGCTGTTCCCCGCTGGCAGCTGATTCTCGCATAGTGCCTGTTCAACACGGAGTCAATTCAATCCCGTTGTCTTACGGACAGCAGCGGCTGTGGTTTCTTTGGCAGCTCGATCCCGCCAATACTGCCTATCATATTCAATATGCATTACGGCTGGCAGGATTGCTCGATGTCCAGGCATTGCATGCGAGCTTTCATGGTTTGATCGAGCGACATGAGTCATTACGCACGATTTTCTGTATCGGCACGGATGGATCGGCTGAGCAGGTGATTCAACCGCTGCCTCAGTTTGTGATGACGCAGATCGATTTAGGTGAGGTGGCTGCTTCAGAGCGGACGGCGCGGGCAGCAGCAGAAGCGCAGCGTATGGTCTCGATACCCTTTGATCTCACGCAAGGTCCGCTATTGAGAGTAGCGCTGGTGCGGATGACGGAGAACGAGAGCATCTTGATTATCGTCATGCACCATATCATCTCTGATGGCGCTTCCATGCAGATCATGATTGATGAATTGGCCGCCCGTTATCAGGCTCATCTACGGGGAGAAACCGCTTCCCTTAATAACTTGCCTATCCAGTATGCGGATTACACTTTATGGCAGCAAAAGTGGCTGCAGGCAGGGGAAAAAGAAAGGCAATTGGCTTACTGGCAAGATTACTTGGGCAGCGAACATCCGATTCTGACGCTCCCTACTGATCGCCCCCGGCAACCGCTTACCAGTTATCAGGCGGCACGACACCGCTTTGACTTACCCACCGCTGTTTTAAGCAAATTACGCAAGCTCATCCAGGATCGTGGCGCCACCCTCTTCATGGCATTATCAACCGCCTTTCAGGCATTGTTGTTCCGGCATACAGGCCAGCACGATATCCGTGTGGGCGTGCCGATAGCGAATCGCAATCGGGTAGAAACGGCTGGTCTGATCGGTTTCTTCGTCAATACGCAAGTATTACGTGGTCAATTACATGGCCGGATGACCTTGGCTGAGCTTTTGGAGCAAGTGCGGGAAGCGGCGATTGAGGCGCAAGCTCATCAAGATTTGCCGTTTGAACAACTGGTTGAAGCACTGCATCCTCAGCGGGATGTGCGCCATAGTCCGCTGTTCCAGGTGAGCATTAATCATTTGGTGAGAGATGACCAGGCACTGCAGAAAATTTCTGCACTTGCGATCACAGACTATCCTCTCCCTGAGCAGTCAGCCCAATTTGAACTGATATTCGAAACAGTCGAATCACCGGATGGGAGCATACGAGCTAGTTTCATTTACGCTGCTGATCTTTTTGATTCTTCCCTGATGGCGCGACTGGGACGTCATTATGTGTCTATCCTGCGCGCACTGGCGGAAAACCCGGAAGGAGCGATAGGGGACATTAACCTGTTAAATCAGGAGGAGGTATTACAGCTCAGAAACTGGGGTGTGGCGGTGCCACCCGCATCCGCTGCTCAGTTTGTGCACCAGCTCATAGAACAGCAGGTAGAGAGATGCCCTCAACTAGCCGCGGTCATCTCGGGTCATATTGAGTTGAGTTACGCGGAGCTCAATCGCAGGGCAAACCGGTTGGCGCATCGGCTTATCAGTCTTGGCGTTAAACCAGAAATTAAGGTTGGGATTGCAGTGGAGCGATCTATTGAAATGATCATGGGTCTGTTAGCGATCTTGAAGGCAGGCGGAGCTTACGTACCGCTTGATCCGGGGTATCCGGGAGAACGCCTGAGTTACATGCTGGAAGACAGCGGCATTCAGTTGTTGTTGACACAAACTCATATCAGATCGCGTATTCCGCAGAGGGAAGGACTGACAATTCTGGAATTCGACGCGCTGGATCTAAGTACAGGAATAGAGACTAACCCGGTGGTGAGATTGCATGGGGATCATCTTGCCTATGTCATCTATACCTCTGGATCAACTGGCCGCCCCAAGGGCGTTTCAGTTGCGCATGGTCCGCTGGCCATGCATTTGACTGCAATTAAAAAGGTTTACGACGTTCGGCCCGGGGATCGGGAGTTGATGTTTTTCTCCATGAATTTTGATGCAGCGGTGGAGCAGTGGACTACTCCCCTGATTGAGGGGGCGGCGATTGTCTTGTCTTCCGCAAATGATCTGGCAGGGGAGGGCTTTGTTGATTTGATCGAAAAGCACCAGGTAACAACGTTACATCTTCCCCCCGCTTATTTGCGCATGTTGCTGCCGTTGCTGGACAATAAAGCGCTTTCAGTGCGCTTGTGCATCGCAGGAGGAGAAGCCTGGTATGCCACAGACGTTGCAGCTACCCAGGCTACCTTCCAGAACGTCCGGCTGGTAAACGCCTATGGCCCGACTGAAACTGTGATAACGCCTGCAGCCTGGATCAGTCATGCTTCTGAAGAACATGCGCTAACATCTGTTGATGGAGATTATGCGCCGATCGGACAACCAGTGGGCGCACGTAGTTTATATGTGCTGGATACCGAGCTCAATCTCGTGCCTCTGGGTACCACAGGAGAGCTTTATGTAGGAGGAGAGGGGCTGGCGCGGGGGTATCTTGATCGTCCTGCATTGACCAGCGAGCGTTTTATTCCTGACCCATTTGCGCAAAGGGGAGGCCGCCTCTACCGGACCGGGGATTTAGTCCGCTGGCGAAGTGATGGGCAGCTTGAATATCTCGGCCGGGTTGATCATCAGATCAAGATTCGCGGTTTTCGCGTTGAACTGGGTGAGATTGAGTCACAGCTGCTAGCTCAGGCAGGAGTGCGTGAAGCGGTAGTGGTGGCGCAAGAGGGACGAAATGGCCTGCGTCTGATCGCTTATGTAGCCGCCCATGCTGGAATGCTGCTCAATGCATCGTTGTTAAAAACAGCATTGGGTGCTGTTCTGCCTGATTACATGATTCCCAGTTTATTCATTTTTCTGGGTACGTTACCGCTCAACCCTAATGGCAAGATAGACCGCCAGGCGCTTCCTTCCCCAGAGCAATTCGATCAACCGGATTATGAGCCGCCTGTTAATGCGATCGAGGTCATAGTTTCGGAAATCTGGGCCGAAACGTTGGGCGTTCCCAGAGTTGGACTGTACAACAATTTCTTCGATCTGGGTGGTCATTCACTGCTGTTGATCAAGATTCAACACCGGTTGCAAGAATGCTTAAATACGCCCATTTCCATCGTTGATCTCTTTAAATATCCCACTGTGGCGAGTCTGGTGAAATTTCTCAGTCAGGGAAGCACGGATCACGTGTCTTTGCAGCGCCACCAGCAGCGAGCCCAGCGGCAGCGAGGCGCTTTTATTCAACGTACCCAAAAAGCAGAAAGGATACACTGATGAACAATATAGAAGAATCGCCAGAATGCGCAGACATTGATATTGCCATCATTGGTATGGCGTGCCGTTTTCCCGGTGCGAATGATATTGGAGCTTTCTGGCGCAATATCCGGGATGGAGTGGAGTCGATTACTTTCTTTACCGATGAGGAATTGCTGGCGCGCGGCGTCCCTGCGGGCGTATTGAATGATCCGCGCTACATCAAAGCAGGTGCTCACCTGGAAAATGTCGATCACTTTGACGCGGCTTTTTTTGGCTATACCCCGCGGGAGGCGGCGGAGACGGATCCGCAGCATCGGCTTTTCCTTGAAGTGGCCTGGCAGGCCCTGGAAGATGCCGGTTATGATGCATCAATCTATCCTGATCTCATCGGGGTATACGCGGGTTGCGGTGTGGATACCTATCTACTGCTAAATCTGCTGTCCAGTGGAAGAATGTCGGACAGGCAGGATATTTCCTCCCTGCAGGGGCTAATGAACGGCAACAATAAGGATTCTATGACGACGACTGTCGCGTATAAGCTTAACTTGCGCGGTCCCGGCATTACCGTTCAGACGGCCTGTTCCACCTCGCTGGCAGCGACCCATGTGGCTTGCCGCGGCCTGCTCAATCATGAGGCCGATATGGCGCTTGCCGGGGGCGCCTGGATCAACCTGTTGCACGAGGGAGGATACCACTATCAGCCCGGTGCCATTCTTTCTCCTGATGGACATTGCCGTGCTTTTGATGCCAAGGCTGCTGGCACGGTGATAGGAAGTGGCGTGGGTATTGTGGTCTTAAAGCGGCTGGCCGATGCGCTGGCCGATGGTGATACCATTCATGCCGTGATTAAAGGTTCAGCTATCAATAATGATGGTTCAGCCAAGGCCGGGTATACCGCGCCCAGCATAGAAGGGCAGGCGGAAGTCATCCTGGCTGCTCAGGCCATTGCAGGCATATCTGCCGATACCATCAGCTATATTGAAGCGCATGGGACCGGCACGACGCTAGGCGATCCGATCGAAGTTACGGCTTTGACACAGGCTTTCCGGGAAAGTACCGAGCGACGGGGATTTTGTGGTATTGGCTCAGTCAAGACCAACGTCGGTCATCTCGATGCGGCTGCTGGGGTAGCGGGTCTGATTAAGACGGCGCTCTCATTGAAACACCGGATGCTGCCGCCGAGTTTAAATTTTGAGCAACCCAATCCGCAGATCGATTTTGCATCGAGCCCTTTTTACGTCAATACTATCAGTAAGGTTTGGCCGAGTGGCCCGACGCCACGGCGTGCCGGGGTCAGTTCATTTGGGATTGGTGGAACCAATGTTCACGTGGTCCTCGAAGAAGCGCCGCCAATTCATCCCTCCAGCCCTTCACGCGATTGGCAAATGCTCACCTTTTCAGCGCGCAGTCATCATGCACTTGAGGCGATGCTGACTCGATTGAGGGAGCATCTGATGGCGCATCCTGAGGTGCCATTGGCCGATGTCGCCTATACCCTCCAGATCGGAAGAAAAGGCTTTGCTCACCGGACGATCGCGTTATGCCGCGACCATGATGATGCAGTGGGTCTGTTAAAAAACCGGGACACGGAGCGGTTTCTAACGCAGCAAGTGATAGTCGAAAATCGCCCGGTCGCATTTCTTTTCCCCGGACAAGGGGCTCAGTATGTTGATATGGCGCGGGATCTGTATCAAAGTGAACCCGTTTTTCGCCAGGAATGTGATCGTTGTTTCAAGCTGTTAGAACCCCATCTTGATTTTGAGTTATTGACCGTCTTGTACCCTGGTTCAGATGAAGCTGACAAAGTTGCAGCAGCAGCACGGCTGGCGCAAACGGAGGTGACGCAACCCGCGCTTTTCGTGATTGAATATGCCTTGGCGCAACTGTGGAAGTCATGGGGTATCCAACCCACAGCAATGATTGGCCATAGCGTTGGCGAATACGTGGCTGCCTGCCTGGCAGAAGTCTTCTCCCTGGAGGATGCGTTGCGCCTGGTCGCGATGCGCGGGCGTTTGCTCCAGCAGATGGAAACGGGCGCCATGTTGGCTGTGATGCTATCCGAAACGGAGCTCACGCCTTATCTGATTGCAAATTGCGATTTGGCAGCCATCAACGGACCTGAGCTTTGTGTATTATCCGGCCCGGCTGCAGTCATTGAAGCTGTCGAGCAAAGTCTCACGAATAAGGGAATAGTAAGTCGGCGGCTGCATGTTTCCCATGCCTTTCATTCTGCCATGGTGGAGCCCATGCTCGCTGGTTTTGTTGAGAAGATTGCTCAAATTGAGTTGCGTCAACCAAAAATTCCGTTTATCTCCAATCTGAGTGGTAGCTGGATTACACCGTGCGAGGCCATCGACGCGAGTTACTGGGGGCGGCACCTGCGGGGAACTGTGCGTTTCAGCGATGGGTTACATAAACTGCTGAGTAACCCGGCGCAAATTCTTCTGGAAGTGGGGCCAGGGGAAACCCTGATCACGCTGGCGCAACGGCATCCTCAGGCAAAACCTGAGCAGCTCCTGCTCTCATCTTTACCGCATCCCAGCAAGGGCCATCTGGCTCAGAGACATTTATCGCTTAGCCTCAGCAAGCTTTGGTTGAGCGGGTTGACAATCAACTGGCGGAATTTTTATGCAAATGAGCACCGCCACCGCGTTTCATTACCGACGTATCCATTCGAGCATCAGTCCTACTGGGTGCAGCCGGCAGGGCAAAACCTTGAAGTGCCCAATAATAACGCCGGCATACAGCAGCGCAACAGGGAGGTCCGATCAGAAGCTTGCCCGCTGGATAGCTGGTTTTATGCGCCATCATGGCGGCGCGACGAGGGTACGGCGCTTAATGACATCTTGACCAAGCAAACCGGCTCTCTGCTGATTTTCAGGGATAAGCACCCTCTCGGGATAGAACTCACTGCCCATTTGCTCATGCATGGCATCGAGCCTATCGTGATCGTCGCGGGTACCCGGTTTCGACGGCAGGATAAAAATCACTATACCATTCGCCCTGGAGAGCGGCTTGATTATGATCACCTGTTGCGCAGCATTCGCGATGATGGCAAAACCATCGGCCATGTCCTCCATTTCTGGAGCATGACCACGGTTAACCAAAACCGCGCTCAAAGTGAAAGCCAGCTGAGGAATTTCTTTAGTCTGTTCTATCTCGCCCAGGCGTTGGAGTGGACTAAAGCGCTTATTCCTGCGGGGGAAAAGATAGCCATCACGGTCATCACCAGTCAGTTGACGGATGTGACCGGCAATGAGCAACTGCATCCCGAGAAAGCGCTTCTACTGGGACCATGCAGAGTGATTCCTCAGGAATATTCCTATCTCGGTTGCCGTATCATTGATGTCGAATTCCAGCCCACAGAGAGTAGCGCCCGATTACGGCTGATCAAACAGATTCTTGCCGAGATCCAAACCGATTCCCTTGCATCCATTGTCGCCTATCGGGGCCCGCATCGCTGGGTTCAAACCTTTGAGCCTATCCAGTTAGCTAAACCTGTCAGCACTTCTCTTAAACAAGGGGGGGTTTATCTGATCACCGGTGGATTAGGCGGCATCGGCTTGACGCTGGCCGAATATCTCGCCCAGACCCGGCAGGCAAAACTGGTGTTATTAGGGCGTTCTCCTCTTCCGTCACGGGAATGCTGGCCAGAAGTGCTGTCAACCAGCAGTCAGGAAGACGCCACTCGGCACAAAATTGAAAAAATCATGCATCTGGAAGCACTGGGCGCCAATATGCTGGTAGTGAGTGCGGATGTGGCCAATCAGGCTGACTTGAAGGCGGCTGTGACCCGGGCACGCCGCCATTATGGCGCGATTGACGGCGTGATTCACGCTGCAGGTGAAGTCAGCAGCGGTTTGATTTCAGCGAAAACGGAAGAAACGATGACCCGGATATTCGCCCCTAAAGTGCAGGGAATGCGTGCCCTGCGAGCTGTATTTAAGGATAAGCCGCTGGATTTCATGATTTTATGCTCTTCGCTCGCGACGATTGCAGGCGGTCTCAGCAAAATCGATTATTGTGCTGCCAATGCGTATCTTGATGCCGTCGCGCACGCCGCCTATCGTGCATCTCCATTTCCTGTCATTTCGATTAATTGGGATAGCTGGCGTGAAGTCGGTATGGCCGCAAATATGGCGATGCCGGATGGCGTGGGAATCGCTCCTAAAGAAGGGGCAGAGGTTTTCGAACGCATCGTGAGCAGTCAAAGAAGGGCGCAGGTAATCGTTTCTACGCTTGATCTGCACACGCGGCTCAGCCAGACCCAGGAAGAACTGGTTGCTCAGCCCTTTGCATTCGCTCCCGCAGTCAGGGTAGGGAGATTCCCCAGACCTGCATTACAGACCCTGTTCAGGTCTCCTGAAAGTGAATTGGAGAAGCATATCGCAGAGGTTTGGCAGAGCCTCCTGGGAATGGAGAGCATCGGCATGGATGACAATTTATTTGAATTGGGCGGAGATTCCTTGCTGGGCATACAGCTGCTGTCCAGGGTGCGGGCAAGTTTTGCTGTCGACTTGCATCCGGCAGACTTCTTCAGATCACCCACCATCGCCGGTCTGGCGGCATTAGTTGAGACAAAGCTACTGGATGAAGCCGAGTGTTCCTAATTGTGCCGATGGGTTTTGCGTGAGCGATGATCGGATAGCGGGAAGTAAAAATGGAAAATAATTCAGGGTATTTTTATGTCCAATAGTGACGACCTTGCAAAAAGACGGGCGCGCCTGACGCCTGAGCAACGCAGTAAGCTTACTCGGCGACTCTCAGCTGCTGCGAGTAATCTGGTACGACCTGAAGCGGTTATTTCACCCCGAGATTCCCGGGAACCCGCATTATTGTCCTACGCGCAGCAGCGTCAATGGTTTTTATGGCAACTGGAGCCGCTGAGTACTGCGTACCATTTGAGTGGCGCCTTGCGTCTGGTGGGGAAGCTGGATATTGAGGTATTGCAGGCGAGTTTTCAGTCGTTGGTCGCCAGGCATGAAGCGTTGCGCACGGTATTCCGGGCGAATGCGCAAGGATTGCCAGAGCAGCTGGTAGAAGCAGAACGCAAGCTGGAAATCCCCCTGATCGATCTGTGCGATTGGCCAGCGGAGCAGCGCGCGAGGCACGCGCAGGAAGCCGCCAAGCGGATCAATGCGGCCGCGTTCGATCTCACCCGTGACCCGCTGCTGAGGCTGGCGCTGATCCGCATCACACCGGAAGAGCACCTGTTGGTGGTAGTGATGCACCACATCATCTCGGATGCCTGGTCGAACCACATACTCATTGAAGAATTCGCGACCCAGTACCGGGCGCGGCTGCAGGGCCGGGAACCTTCACTGCCGGCGCTCACGATTCAGTACGCGGATTATGCCATGTGGCAGCGCAACTGGCTGGAAGCGGGCGAAAAAGAGCGCCAGCTGAGTTACTGGCGCAAGCAGCTCGGGGAGAATCAGCCGGTGCTGCAACTGCCCACCGATCACCCGCGCCTGGCCAGCGCCCATTATCGGGCCGCGCGGCATGACTTTGCGTTACCGGCGCTACTGATTGCCCGCCTGCAGCAGCAGGCGCAGCGCCAGGGGGCGACCCTTTTCATGGCATTGCTGGCGGGTTTCCAGGCGTTGCTGCAACGCTACACCGGCCAGAACGATATCCGTATCGGCGTGCCGATCGCCAATCGCCACCGGGTGGAAATCGAACCTATGGTAGGTTTCTTCGTGAATACCCAGGTATTGCGTAACCGCATCGACGGACGCACTCCGCTCAGCCTCATTCTCGAGCAGACCCGTGAAGCCGCGCTGGCTGCCCAGATGTACCAGGATCTGCCGTTTGAGCAACTGGTGGAAGCTTTGCAGCCGGAGCGCAGTTTAACGCAACAGCCGCTGTTTCAGGTCATGTTCAATCACCTGCGCCTGGATCGTCGCGCCTTGGAGCAATTGCCAGGGCTTAAGGTAGAGGAATATGAACTGAGCGGCCAGACAGCCCAGTTTGAATTGACGCTGGATACCGTAGAAAAGCCAAATGGGCAGTTTAGCGCCCGCTTCACTTATGCCGTCGAGTTATTTGAGCCGGCCACCATCCAGCGCCTTGGAGCGCATTATCTGCACCTCCTTGAACAACTGGCCGGGCATCCGGAATGCAGGCTGGGCGACATTGCTCTGCTGAGTGAAGTGGAGCTGGCGCAGCTTAAGGCATGGGGGGTGAACCAACGACGCTATGCCGATACCGGGCCGGTGCACCGCCTGATTGAGCGGCAGGTAGCCGAGCGACCGGAAGCGATTGCACTGATCTTTGGCGATACGGAACTCAGCTATGCCGAATTAAACCGCCGGGCCAACCGGCTGGCGCACCGGTTGATTGCATTGGGGGTCACACCGGAAACCCGAGTGGGGATTGCAGTGGAACGCTCGATCGAGATGATCGTCGGTCTGTTGGCGATCCTCAAGGCGGGCGGGGCGTATGTGCCGCTCGACCCGGCGTACCCGCGGGAGCGTCTGCATTACATGGTGAGGGACAGCGCCATTGAGTTGCTGTTGACGCAAAGCGCGATCAGAGAGCGGATCCCGCATGCCGAAGGGTGCCAGGTTGTGGAACTGGACACACCCGATCTGACAGATTGGCCGCAGAACAATCCGCAGGTGAGTCTGCATGGCGAGCATCTCGCTTACCTCATCTATACTTCCGGTTCCACCGGAAAACCCAAGGGGGTGATGGTGCGCCATCATGCACTGAGTCACTGCGTAATGAGTATGCTTGAGTTGCCGGGTATGACAGCCAAGGATACCTTGGTATCCGTCACTGCGCTTTCATTCGATATTGCTGGCCTGGAGATTTATCTGCCTCTGAGTGCCGGCGCGCGGCTGGTATTGGCGCCACAGGCAGCAAGTCATGATGGATCGATACTCGCGCAATTACTCCAGACCTACCAGGTAAGTATTCTCCAGTCTACTCCAGCTGGATGGCGGGTGTTGCTGGCAAGTGGATGGCAGGCTTTACCAGAAGAAGAGAATCAACCTCCTCTTAAATGTCTATGCGGCGGGGAAGCGTTGCCCATAGACTTGGTTGATCAGTTGCGCGCATTGAATGTCGAGTTGTGGAATATGTATGGTCCCACAGAAACGACTATTTGGTCGGTTATCGGCAGGATCGATCAGCGAGCCATCTCGCTTGGTAACCCTATTGCTGCGACCCAGCTTTATATCCTCGATGCGGAAATGAAGCCGGTGCCGTATGGTGTGGTGGGAGAATTGTATCTTGGTGGCATGGGGCTTGCGCGCGGTTATCTAAACAAACCTGGTTTAACCGCCGAGCGGTTTATCGCGGATCCTTTTGCTGACGAGGGCGGACGGCTGTACCGGACTGGCGATCTAGCGAGGTGGCGCGCCGATGGGCAGATTGACTACTTGGGGCGGCTCGATCATCAGGTCAAGATACGGGGTTTCCGCATAGAGCTTGGGGAAATTGAAGCGCAGCTGTTGTCATACCCTGAAGTGAGAGAAGCCGTGGTGGCCGCCAAGGAAGCGCCCAGTGGCGCCAGGCTGGTGGCTTATGTCTCGCTGCATGCGGGCCGCACGGTAGATACTGCCGTATTGCGCGAATCGATAGGGAAAGCTTTGCCGGATTATATGGTGCCTTCGGCGATCGTCATGCTGGAGCGTCTGCCGCTGAATGCAAACGGTAAAGTCGATCGTAAGCTGTTGCCTGAGCCGGAATTTGCCGGCGCGGATGCTTATGAAGCACCGCAAGGCGAAGTGGAAGAGACGTTGGCGGCAGTCTGGGTGGAAGTGCTGGGCATCAGCCAAGTCGGACGCAATGACCACTTCTTTATGTCAGGAGGGCACTCCCTGGCAGTGCTGCAGGTTCAGCAGAAATTGCAGCAGCGCCTGTCTGTTTCGTTGCCGCTGCATTTATATTTTGAGAATCCTGTATTGAGGGATATGGCGTCTGTTATCCAGGATAAATATTCGTTGCGATCCAAAGAAAATACCGCATTACACGAAATGTCGGAATTACTGGATTTATTAGGGAATTGAGTAGAATTGAATAAACAGGATATTGCCGAGCGATTTTCTGCGCTCTCACGTGAGAAACAAAAAGCATTCCTCAGTGGATTGAAACAACGAGGGATCGACTTCTCTCTTCTCCCGATTATTCAACAGCCACCGCAGAACCGAAGCGTACTTTCCTACGCGCAGCAGCGTCAATGGTTTTTATGGCAACTGGAGCCGCTGAGTACTGCGTACCATTTGAGTGGCGTCTTGCGTCTGGTGGGGAAGCTGGATATTGAGGTATTGCAGGCGAGTTTTCAGGCGTTGGTCGCCAGGCATGAAGCGTTGCGCACGGTATTCCGGGCGAATGCGCAAGGATTGCCAGAGCAGCTGGTAGAAGCAGAACGCAAGCTGGAAATCCCCCTGATCGATCTGTGCGATTGGCCAGCGGAGCAGCGCGCGAGGCACGCGCAGGAAGCCGCCAAGCGGATCAATGCGGCTGCGTTCGATCTCACCCGTGACCCGCTGCTGAGGCTGGCGCTGATCCGCATCACACCGGAAGAGCACCTGTTGGTGGTAGTGATGCACCACATCATCTCGGATGCCTGGTCGAACCACATACTCATTGAAGAATTCGCGACCCAGTACCGGGCGCGGCTGCAGGGCCGGGAACCTTCACTGCCGGCGCTCACGATTCAGTACGCGGATTATGCCATGTGGCAGCGCAACTGGCTGGAAGCGGGCGAAAAAGAGCGCCAGCTGAGTTACTGGCGCAAGCAGCTCGGGGAGAATCAGCCGGTGCTGCAACTGCCCACCGATCACCCGCGCCTGGCCAGCGCCCATTATCGGGCCGCGCGGCATGACTTTGCGTTACCGGCGCTACTGATTGCCCGCCTGCAGCAGCAGGCGCAGCGCCAGGGGGCGACCCTTTTCATGGCATTGCTGGCGGGTTTCCAGGCGTTGCTGCAACGCTACACCGGCCAGAACGATATCCGTATCGGCGTGCCGATCGCCAATCGCCACCGGGTGGAAATCGAACCTATGGTAGGTTTCTTCGTGAATACCCAGGTATTGCGTAACCGCATCGACGGACGCACTCCGCTCAGCCTCATTCTCGAGCAGACCCGTGAAGCCGCGCTGGCTGCCCAGATGTACCAGGATCTGCCGTTTGAGCAACTGGTGGAAGCTTTGCAGCCGGAGCGCAGTTTAACGCAACAGCCGCTGTTTCAGGTCATGTTCAATCACCTGCGCCTGGATCGTCGCGCCTTGGAGCAATTGCCAGGGCTTAAGGTAGAGGAATATGAACTGAGCGGCCAGACAGCCCAGTTTGAATTGACGCTGGATACCGTAGAAAAGCCAAATGGGCAGTTTAGCGCCCGCTTCACTTATGCCGTCGAGTTATTTGAGCCGGCCACCATCCAGCGCCTTGGAGCGCATTATCTGCACCTCCTTGAACAACTGGCCGGGCATCCGGAATGCAGGCTGGGCGACATTACTCTGCTGAGTGAAGTGGAGCTGGCGCAGCTTAAGGCATGGGGGGTGAACCAACGGCGCTATGCCGATACCGAGCCGGTGCACCGCCTGATTGAGCGGCAGGTAGCCGAGCGACCGGAAGCGATTGCACTGATCTTTGGCGATACGGAACTCAGCTATGCCGAATTAAACCGCCGGGCCAACCGGCTGGCGCACCGGTTGATTGCATTGGGGGTTACACCGGAAACCCGAGTGGGGATTGCAGCGGAACGCTCGATCGAGATGATCGTCGGTCTGCTGGCGATCCTCAAGGCGGGCGGGGCGTATGTGCCGCTCGACCCGGCGTATCCGCGGGAGCGTCTGCATTACATGGTGAGGGACAGCGCCATTGCGTTGCTGTTGACACAAAGCGCGGTCAGAGAGCGGATCCCGCATGCCGAAGGGTGCCAGGTTGTGGAACTGGACACACCCGATCTGACAGATTGGCCGCAGAACAATCCGCAGGTGAGTCTGCATGGCGAGCATCTCGCTTACCTCATCTATACTTCCGGTTCCACCGGAAAACCCAAGGGGGTAGCGGTCACTCATGAACCGTTGTCAATGCATGTCCAAGCAATCGGTAAGCTTTACGGTATGACGCCTGCAGACCGGGAACTGCAGTTTGCCTCGATCAATTTCGACGGGGCGCATGAACGCTGGCTGGTGCCGCTGGCCTTTGGCGCGGCATTAATGCCGCGGGACAACGATTTCTGGTCTGTTGACCGTACCGTCTCCGAGATTATCCAACATCGCATCACCATCGCCTGTTTCACACCGGGTTATCTGCAGCAACTGGCTGAATTGACGGGCAGTGCAGGCCGGAGTTTACCGATTCGTTCCTACACAGTCGGTGGCGAAGCAATGAGCCGGGCCAGCTTTGATTTTATTCAGGAAACATTGCAACCTCCGCGCATCATTAACGGCTATGGTCCTACCGAGACGGTCATCACACCTTTAATTTCGAAAGCCTATCCGGGTACTCGATTCGAGTCAGCTTATATGCCCATCGGTTATCCTGTCGGAGATCGCGTTGCTTATGTTCTTGATTCAGAACTTAATCTGGTTCCACTGGGAGTTGCTGGGGAGCTTTATCTAGGGGGAGTGGGATTAGCTCGCGGCTATCTAAACAAACCTGGTTTGACCGCCGAGCGGTTTATCGCGGATCCCTTTGATGACAAGGGCGGACGGCTGTACCGGACTGGCGATCTGGCGAGATGGCGCGCCGATGGGCAGATTGACTACCTGGGACGATTGGATCATCAAGTCAAGATACGGGGTTTCCGCATAGAGCTTGGGGAAATTGAAGCGCAGCTGTTGTCACACCCTGAAGTGAGAGAAGCCGTGGTGGCCGCCAAGGAAGCGCCCAGTGGCGCCAGGCTGGTGGCTTATGTCTCGCTGCATGCGGGCAGCACGGTAGATACTGCCGTATTGCGCGAGTCGATAGGGAAAGCTTTGCCGGATTATATGGTGCCTTCGGCGATCGTCATGCTGGAGCGTCTGCCGCTGAATGCAAACGGTAAAGTCGATCGCAAACTGCTGCCTGAACCGGAGTTTATCAGCGAGTGCCCATATGAGGCGCCGCAGGGTGAGGTGGAAGAAGCGCTGACAGTAATCTGGAGAGAGGTACTGGCAATCAGCCAAGTCGGCCGCCATGATAATTTCTTCGAATTAGGAGGAGACTCCATTCTTAGTTTGCAGATTGTGACCAAAGCACGCCGTGCAGGCTGGAAGATTACGCCGCGACAATTGTTCGAACGGCAAACCATTGCTGCGCTGGCAAGTGTTGCCAGGCCGCTGGAGGAAGCTGCTAAAACTATTCATGAACAAAATGGCTTGCCGGATATCACAGCGCCTATTCCCATGCTGCCGATCCAGCTTGATTTTTTTAACCAAGCAATTCCTATGCAGCATCACTGGAATCAGGCAGTACTGCTGAAAAGCCGCCAACCTTTACATGCGGCATGGCTGGATCAGGCACTGCAGGTTGTTGCGCAACATCATAGCGCGTTACATTTCTGTTATAGCAAGCAAACGAACGATCAATGGCAGCAAATTGCCATTAAATCGAGCATGCAGGATGTGTTGTGGGTTCGGCAGGCGGCAGATGCTGAGCAGTTATTGACACTATGCAATGAAGCGCAGCGTAGTTTGAATTTGCAGCAAGGATCGCTGATACGCGCCATGCTTGTCGAGATGGCGGATCAATCCCAGCGTTTGCTGCTGGTTGTGCATCATTTGGTGATTGATGGCGTTTCCTGGCGTATTTTGATTGAGGATCTTGAAACCGCTTATCACCAGGCGAAGAACCATGAAGCCATCAGATTGCCCGAAGTGATCACCGGCTACCCTGCCTGGACTCACCGACTGCAACAGTATCCTGATAGCCATGCAGCTGAGTTTGCCTATTGGCAAAACCAGATGAATGTGCCTGTTTCCCTTCCCTGTGATTTTCCAGAAGGCTCCAACAGTGTGTTTAATCGTACCCGCATTACGGCGAGGCTTGATCAGGCGCAGACTCAGGCGTTGCTCAAAGACGCTCCCGCCGCTTACCGCACGCAAGTCAACGATTTGCTGCTTACTGCATTGGGTAGCGCCTTATGTCAATGGAGCGGACATCAGAAGATACGGGTAGACCTGGAAGGTCATGGACGGGAAGATCTTTATTCGGATATCGATTTGTCGCGAACGATCGGGTGGTTTACTGCGCTGTTTCCAGTCATCCTCGATCCATCGGGTGATTTACCACAAAGAATCAAGCGTATTAAAGAGAATCTGCGGCAGATACCCAATAAAGGATTGGGTTACGGCTTATTTAAATACTATGGCACTGCGGCGCAACGGGAGGTGATCGACGGTCTTCCCAAAGCGCAAGTGGTATTCAATTATCTGGGGCAATTTGATACCAGCTTCGAAGAACAAACCCCCTGGATACTGGCCGATGAACCAATAGGTGATTTGATGGATCAGGGCGTTGTGCAGCAGCATGATCTCTCAATCAACAGCCACATCTACAAGGGGGAGCTCTGTCTGGAAGTCAGCTACAGTGAAGCTCGCTATGCCAAAGAAACGATCGAGACATTTATCGCTACGCTGCTGACTGAACTCAAAGCGGTTATTGGTCATTGCGGGAAGGGTGTTCGCGGGGTGACGCCTACTGATTTTCCGTTGCTTCAGATCACTCAGGATGAACTGGATAGTTTGCCGATTCCCGTTGGACAACTGGAGGATCTTTACCCGCTTTCACCGATGCAGACTGGCATGCTGTTCCATAGCGTGTTTGATAGGGATGGCGGCATGTATCTCACTCAACTGAGCGCTGATATCGAGCATCTGTCGGTCGAGCGGTTCAAGGCTGCCTGGCAGGCTGCGATCGATCGTCATGAGATATTGCGCACCGGTTTCGTGCAGGAAGGAAAAGTGCCTTTGCAATGGGTAGCCAGAACGGCTGAATTACCCTTCATCGTGTACGACTGGCGTAATCAGGATGCTTATCCTTTAACCCATCGGAAGCAGGATCTTGATACGCTCGCGCTATCCGAGCACACGGCAGGTATCAATCTGAAAGAACCTCCGCTGCTCAGGATTGCCGTGGTGCGCCTCACCGATGATCGATATCACGTCATTATGACGATCCATCATCTGCTGCTGGATGGCTGGAGCACTTCGCAATTGCTGGGTGAAGTACTGCGGCAGTATGGTGGTGCGATATGGCCATCACCGCGTACTCGCTACCGGGATTTCATTGCATGGTTAAGTGATCGCGATCAGAAAACATCGGAAATGTATTGGCAGGAGCGGCTACGCCATATCACTGAATCTACCCGGTTAGCCGATGTGGTTGCAGCGCCCGCAACAAATGAAGGCTATGGAGAATCTATTCATCCACTCCATCGGACCTTGACCAATGATTTGGCCCATTTCTGCAAACATGAACACATTACGATCAATACCTTAATACAAGCTACGTGGGCTTTGCTGCTTGGCCATTATACGGGTCAGCAGACAGTTACCTTTGGGGTGACTGTCGCGGGCCGGCCGGAAGATTTGCCGGGATCGGATCAGATGCTCGGGCTTTTCATTAATACTTTGCCAGTGAGCATTGCACTTAAGCCTGAACTTGCCATCGGCGCATGGCTGCGTGATTTACAAATGCAGAATTTGGCTTCTCGCGAGCATGAATACACGCCATTGTATGAAATCCAGCGTTGGGCGGGGCAAAGCCGGCAGGGGCTGTTCGATAGTATTTTAGTGTTTGAAAACTATCCCATCGATGAAGCGTTGCAACAGCATACGCCGGGCGGGCTCGTCATCTCTGGCATCAAAGGCCGGGAAGCGACCAATTATCCGATGACCGTATCGGTGGTAGAGAATAATGGACTTACCTTGCAATATGGCTATGCCTGCAAGTATTTCTCAGAAGCAACGGTCCATCGTATCGCAGTGCACATTGAACAATTGCTGCGCGAGATCACCCGGGATGGAGTCAAATGCCTGGGCGATATCGCGCTATTAAACGCAGCAGAATGGCATCAGCTTAAAGCATGGGGTATCAATGAGCGGCGCTACGCGAATGCTGAACCGGTGCATCGCTTGATTGAACGGCAAGTGGTTGCGCATCCTGATGCGACGGCACTCATTTTTGGCGAAACGGAGCTCAGTTACGCGGAATTGAACCGGCAGGCAAACCGCTTGGCGCACCGGCTGATTGCGCTGGGAATCAAACCAGAGAGCCGGGTCGGGATTGCGGTGGAGCGCTCGATCGATATGGTGATTGGCTTGCTGGCGACGCTCAAGGCAGGTGCAGCCTATGTGCCGCTCGACCCGGACTATCCACGGGAGCGGCTAAATCACATGGTGGCGGACAGTGCGATTGAATTGCTGCTGACACAAAGCCCGCTGCGGGCGCGGATTCCGCACGTTGAGGGATGCTATGTTCTGGAATTGGATGCGCAGGATTGGGTTGGCTGGCCGGAGAACAATCCTGATGTAAGCCTGCACGGCGAGCATCTGGCCTACATCATCTACACTTCCGGTTCTACCGGGAAACCCAAAGGGGTGGGGGTTGCGCACCACGCGCTGGTTGAGCATGCTTATATTGCCATTGATTTCTTTAAACTACGCAGCACAGACCGGATGCTGCAATTTTCCACCATTAACTTCGATGGCTTCGTCGAGCAGCTTTTCCCTCCGTTATGCGCAGGCGCGGCCATTGTTTTACGCGGCCCGATGCTATGGGACAGTGAAGCATTCTACCGTGAACTGATGGATAAACGGATAACAGTTGCCGATCTTACAACAGCCTACTGGTTCTTGCTCGTGCAGGATTTTGCCAAGCTGGGGCCGCGCGATTATGGTGCGTTGCGGCAAGTGCACGCGGGGGGTGAAGCCATGTCGCCTGAAGGCATCAAAGCTTGGCGGCAGGCCGGCATGAATGCGATTACCCTGCTGAATACCTATGGACCGACAGAAGCGATTGTCACCGCCACGGTCGCTGATTGCGGCGGGAATTATCCGGATAGTGGTCCGGGATCAGTACAAGTGACGATCGGAAAGCCGCTGCCAGCGCGCCGTATTTATTTGCTTGACGCTAATCTGGCGCTTGCTATGCCTGGAATTCCTGGTGAGCTTTGCATTGGCGGAGAGCTGCTCGCACGCGGCTATCTGAACCGGCCGGAGTTAACTGCAGAACGGTTTATCGCAGATCCTTTTGATGACAAGGGCGGACGGCTTTACCGTACAGGCGATCTGGCAAGATGGCGCTCGGATGGGCAAATAGAATATTTAGGGCGGCTGGATCATCAGGTCAAGATACGAGGTTTCCGCATAGAGCTGGGTGAAATTGAAGCGCAGTTGCTGTTACAACCTGAAGTGAGAGAAGCGGTGGTAATCGCCAAGGAAGGGCCCAGTGGGGCGAGGCTGGTGGCCTATATCTCGCTGCACGCAGGCAGTACGCTGGATACCACTGTGTTGCGTGAGTCGGTAGGAACAGCTTTGCCGGATTACATGATGCCATCGGCGATGGTCGTTTTAGAGAGCTTGCCACTGAACGCGAACGGCAAAGTGGACCGTGAACTGCTGCCCGAGCCGGAATTTGTCAGCGCGGACCAATATGAAGCACCACATGGCGAAGTGGAGGAAGCGTTGGCAGCGATCTGGGCGGAAGTGCTGGGCATCAATCAGGTAGGGCGTAACGATAACTTCTTTGAAGTGGGCGGAGATTCCATTCTCAGTTTGCAGATTGTGACCAAAGCACGCCGTGCAGGTTGGAAGATCACACCGCGGCAATTGTTCGAACGGCAAACCATCGCTGCGCTCGCGAGGGCGGTAGAAACCATGTCAGAGCCGGTCACCGAGGAGTTATCACTCAAGAAAGCCCAGTTGCAAGACTATCTTGATGCTGGAATCATCGCTACGCTGCCATTTGGCAACAGTGAGATCGAAGATATCTATCCGCTGTCACCGACGCAGAAAGGGATGTTATTTCATACTCTAGAAGCGCCCGGCACCGGACTGTATGTGAATCAGATCAGCGTCGAAGTCGAGGGTCTCGATGTCGCGCGGCTGACGCAGGCCTGGCAGGCAATGGTTGCCCGGCATCCGGTGCTGCGTACGGGGTTTTTATGGCGGGCAGGTCTGGCGCGTCCTTCACAGATCGTCTTCAAACAAGTCGAGGCGCCAGTTAGCCATTTGGATTGGCGGGGTAAGGATCGTCTCGAAGAACGCATCATTGCTTATGCCGATCAAGAGCTGAAGCGTGAATTCGATTTTCTTAATCCTCCCCTAGCTCGATTGAACTTGATCCAGATAGGCGAGAACCGCCATCAGCTGGTATGGACTAAGCATCACATATTGCTCGATGGCTGGGGCGATTCCATGCTGATCAGTGATTGGCTACGCTGCTATAACAGCGAGACCCTGGCGCAACCAGGGCCGGATTATGGCGTTTATGTGCGATGGCTGGCGAAACAAACCGCTCAGGCCGCCCAGCATTTCTGGCAAGTTGAACTCGATCACATTGACGGTCCGACACTGTTAGCGGAATCAGTCGGCAAGGTGGTGAAAAAAGAGCAACGGTCAGACTTTGCTCAGATTTATACGCATCTGAGTTCTGACGAAACGCGTCGCTTGCAGGCGTTTGTCCAGCAAGCGCACGTGACCTTGAATACTTTTGTCCAGGCAGCCTGGGCGCTGCTGTTGCAACGTTATACCGGAAAACAGACTGTCATTTTCGGTGCCACGGTTGCCGGCCGCCCGCCCAGCTTACCGCAAGCAGATGAGATTCTTGGGTTGTTTATCAATATGATTCCTATTCCTGTTGCGCGCCGCAGCGAATTGACGGTGAGTGAATATTTGGTTTCGTTGCAGGAGACCAATGCCAGGTTACGCGATTATGAACATACTGCGCTCGCCGATATTCAGCGCTGGGCCGGTTTTCCTGGGCAGCCGCTGTTTGACAGCATCGTTGTCTTCGAAAACTATCCGATTAATGCTGCTTTGCGCAGTAATGAGCTGTATGGTCTGTGTTTCGGGGACATTGCAGGCAAGGGATTGACCGGTTATGCAATGGATTTGCAGGTGACGGTCGGCGATACGCTGGAAATCGAATATGCCTATGGATGCAACGATTTTACCGATGAGTTTGTACTGGAACTGCGCAGTCACATGGAATGCCTGATGCGGGAAATGATGACTTACCCGCAACGGGTAGTGGGAGAGTTGGGGGGAGTAGGGAAGGAGAGGCTGGCTCAACTGTTTCTGCTGCGCGGTGATGCAAATTTAAGCGATACCTTGTCTCGCGCCTATCAACCCGTTCATCATTTGATCGAGCGAAATGCCGCGCATCAACCGGATGCCATCGCGCTGCTGATGGGCGAGCAGGAAATGGCCTATGCAGAACTGAATAGGCGCGCAAACCAGCTTGCACACCACTTGATCCGGCTGGGTGCTGGGCTGGAGATCCGTATCGGCGTTGCGATGGAACGTTCCCTGGATATCATTGTAACGCTGCTCGCCATTCTCAAATCTGGCGCAGCATATGTGCCGCTTGACGTGGATTATCCGGCTGACCGGCTCTCGTTTATGATGAAAGACAGCGCATTATCGCTGTTGATCACGCAAAGCAAGGTGCTCGCAAAGCTCGAATTCAATAGTGCTGTGCCAGTGCTCGTTATGGATACCATCGAGCTCGAGGCTGAGCCGACGTCGAATCCGGCAATCGCGGTGCATGAGCATAATCTCGCTTATGTGATTTACACCTCAGGGTCGACCGGGCTGCCAAAAGGCGTGGCGGTCACGCATGGTCCGCTCGCCATGCACTGCCAGGCGACGGCGCACATTTACGGTATGAGCCCCCGTTCCTGCGAGCTGCTGTTTATGTCGTTTTCGTTCGACGGCGCGCATGAACGCTGGCTGACTGCGCTCACCGTAGGCGCAGGGCTCGCGGTGCGCGATCAGGAATTATGGACCGCCGAGCAGACCTATGATGCGTTGCATCATTACGGAATTACCAATGCCGCGTTTCCGCCCGCTTATCTCGGCCAGGTGGCGGAATGGGCCGTGCCGCGCAACGATCCGCCCCCCGTAGAACTTTATGTATTTGGCGGCGAAGCCATGCCGAAAGCTTCCTATGATTTAGTTCGAAAAACGTTACGGCCACGCACGCTGATTAATGGTTACGGACCCACCGAAACCGTGGTAACTCCCTTGATCTGGAAAACGGACGCCAGCAATAGCTTCGAATGTGCTTATGCTCCGATTGGGCGTCCTGTGGGTGAACGAGTCGTGTATGTCCTGGATGTCGATATGCAGCTCGTGCCAATGGGTATCGTGGGCGAGCTTTATATCGGCGGATATGGATTGGCGCGAGGGTATCTGGGACACGCCGGATTGACTGCTGAACGCTTCGTTGCCGATCCCTTCGACGAACATGGTGGTCGCCTCTACCGCACTGGCGATCTGGTAAGGTGGATGGAGGACGGCAATATCGAATATGTCGGCCGCGCCGATCATCAGGTGAAGATACGGGGTTTCCGCATCGAATTGGGTGAAATCGAGGCCCGTATTCGCGAGGTAACCGGTATCGCAGAAGCAGCGGTTACGGTTCACCAAGGAGCAACCGGCGCCCAACTGGTGGCCTACATCGTTCCCGTTGCGCCTGTCACCGGGCAATCAGCGCAGAACCTGATAGCGCAATTGAAGCTAACACTTGCCAAGCGATTGCCCGAATACATGCTGCCGGCTCACTTTATGACGTTAACTGCGCTGCCGCGTTTACCGAGCGGCAAGCTCGATCGCAAGGCGTTGCCGGAACCCGATTGCTTGCCAGGAGAGCGTTATCAAGCACCTTCGACTCCTGAAGCCAGATTGATTGCAGAGATATGGCAGGAAGTCCTGGGTGTCGAGCAAGTCGGGGAGACGGATAATTTCTTTGCACTCGGCGGTGATTCTTTATCGAGCTTGAAGGTTATGGCGCGCATGCGCAACCTGACCGATGTGAAACTGGATTTTAAGTTGCGGGATCTGATACAGCGGCCAACCATCGCAAGCCTCCTGGGATTGGATAAACGAACGATAGCAAGTGCGAGCGGGTTATTAGCGCTAAACCAACCTAGCGGGAACGGGGAAAGAAAACCATTATTTTGCATCCATGCCGGACTGGGTACGGTATTCGATTACCAGCCGCTCGCGCGGCAATTGCAAGGTGTGCGGACTGTTTACGGATTGCCTTGCCGTATGCTGGCCGATCCTGCGCACCAGGATATTTCCTTGAGGCAGATGGCAGAAGACTATTGCAGCATGATTCGCTCTGTTCAACCGGAAGGACCGTATCATCTGCTGGGCTGGTCATTAGGCGGAACATTGGCTGTCATGATGGCCGATTTGCTGGAAGCAAACCGGCAAACCGTAGCGTTTCTGGGCCTGATCGATCCCTACGTTCCCGGAACGGCGCCGCTGCAGCGAGATGACTGGCGCGAAGATTTTCTTGATTTTATTTCGGTGGCGATTCCCGGGGGCGAGCCCGATGATGCCTTGAAGGCGGCGTTATCCAGCCAATCTGCAGGAGTGGTGTCGAAACAGGCCATCGCCGATTTACTGGAGAGGATGTTAGCCATCAAGCAAGCTGAGAGCCAAACGAACGGGCAAACGGCAATCCAGGGCTATGCCGATATGGGCGTGGAGGAACTGGCGCATATCTTCCTTGTCGCTCGCCATTTAAAAACGCTGTCGTTGCGGGTGGGCGCACTGCGTCCCTTGAGAAGCCAGACAACGTGCTGGTGGGCAGCGACCCGCGAGGTAGGTGACCGGCTTGCACTCGAACAGCAAATCAAACCGGCCGAGATACGCTCGATTGAAATCGACGCGGATCATTTTGATATCGTGCGTGCTGGGTCTTTGCTATTGGGGATTCAGTCTCTATTGACGACTGCCTTGACCAGCTCTACTGATGGTAAAGAGAATGTCTGTGTAAAAGAAAATCTTTAGCGATGACTATTTAATTGTTTGGCAGTCGATCGAATTTCTTTGGAAAGCAGGATAGATACTTCACCCGAATATTTCATAAATTGGCACGTGCCCTCACTTGTCTTTTGATTAATAAGAAAGATTTTGCTCAGTCGGGTGTATGAATCACTATACCACTCCTTCTCAAAACTTCCCTATTAATCAAAATCCTGCGTGATCATCACGCGAATTTATGAAATATTCGGGTTCAAAGCCTGGTTCCATCAATGTGCAAAATTTCCTGTTTTTGCTTTTTCAAGCATTATCCTGAGATCAAATTAAGGTTTTTGCTTATTTTAATTTTCTTCAAGAAAGAGTAACTTCTGGGGTGGTGGATTTAAGTTGAAAGCGCTGATCAAGCAAATAACTTGATAAATCAGCAATCTATTTATTAAGAAGGAGGTTAAATATCATGAATGCACTTACCGCGTTGTTAGTTGCTTTTTCTATTTCCTCTGTGCTGGTAGGTTGCAAAGATAGCAAGCCACCACAAACCCCTGAACCTTCAGAAATGGTATGTGGCACGATCCAGGGATTGACATGTCCTGATGAGCAATACTGCGATCTTGGAATCGGTCAATGCAAAGTCGCTGATGCACAAGGTGTTTGCAAGACTAAACCCACGATTTGCACAAGGGAATTCAATCCAGTCTGTGGTTGCGACGGCAAGACCTATGGTAATGCATGTGAGGCAGCTGCAGCAGGGGTTTCCATTGATCACACGGGTGAATGTAAGCCAGCAGAGCCTCAAGCGTGTGGTGGCATTGCGGCAATCAAATGTCCGGAAGACCAGACTTGCATTGATGATCCGAGTGATAGCTGCGACCCCACTCAAGGAGGAGCAGACTGCCCAGGGATATGCACAACCCAGTAGGACCCGATGGGAGATGTTTGAATTTGTTTGCGTGATTAATCGCATCATTATGATTTGTTGAAGTACAAAAAATATTTTGTAGTTAACGCGAAGGGCTGCTCTGTTTTTCAAGTTGAACGAGATGAAGTGGCCTGCCTTAGCCCCGCGTGGATGCGATGCAGCCAAGAAAACGCTTTCCATTGAGGGCGCAAAATTAAGTGAGGTGACTGTTATGAAACAACTCAATACGATCAAGTTTTTCTCCATTTTGCTTGGACTATGGTGCGGGTTCGGCTTTATCGGCATCCAGCGAATCGCTCAGGCAGAAACAGCGAAATACCCAGAAACCATCAAAACTGAGTATCAATATGCCGCAAAAGTCGCTTGCTCGATGTTGCTGGCGCACCAGGATGGCACCTTGGCGAGAGGCACTTACCGCACAATCGTCAATATTCACAACCCTACCAATAAGAAAATTACCATTGCAGCCAAGGTGGCGCTTGCAACACAGCTTGGCTCCGAGCCAGGTCCCTTCGATATTACGCCTTTCAAGGGCATTGTTCTCCAGCCAGACGGGGCGGTTGGAGTAAACTGCTTTGACATTGCAGGCTACTTTTGTCCGATTGATGGTGTTTGTGTGGATTTCGCCTTCCTGGAAGGATTTCTGGTTGTGAAAAGCCCTGTTCCACTGGATGTTGTGAGCGTATATACCGCTCGGCATACCGACGGGGAGGTTGAATCCATAGATGTTGAAACAATTGAGCCGCGAAAAGCGCATGATACCGTTAAGCTGGGGCCAACAGAGCTCACCAAACCGGGGGAAGGAAAACGCATTGATTATCCGCCCAAGGGAAGCTCTGCTTACTATGATCAGAAACCAAAACAAATGTGTGGAGGAATTGCCGGTTTTCCATGTCCTGAAGGCATGAAGTGTGTGGATGATCCTTCAGATGATTGCGACCCTGCTAAAGGTGATGCTGATTGTGCAGGTATCTGTGTGAAATAACCGCAAGTAAGCGTAAAAATAGTTGCTGCAAGGAATGCAGCAGCGGGGTGGTTCCTGTTTTGTTGAGTTAAGCACTTAATTGGAGGATTTGTACAAATTGCTGTGAGTGTGCATGCTGTTGATAGCAAGGAGTGCAATCATTGCACACTCACAGCGCGTTCTCGAGGAAAGGCGTCATGAAACCAATTGCTGTGATTCTCATGGGCATGGCGATTCTTGTCGAGATGAGCTCCACCGCAATGTCACAGGAACCTTTCGATTTAAAAAATATGACTTGCCACATTACATCAGCAGATACAAATGGTTGCACAGGAATACCCACGCTTCATTCCGGGGTGCTGGCTATTTCGAAAGAGGGTGCTTTTAAACTGAAGGCTCACTACGAGGGATGTTTCATGGTTGAGAAGGTTACAAAATCGGGGAGATATCAGGTATCCCGTTTTAAGAAAACGATGAGCCTTGAGCTCCTGACTACAAAGACAACGGGGATGGCAGATACGGCATCAGATTTTCCGAGAACGCTTGGGTTTGCCAATTTAAATTATGACAGGCTGGATGGATACTTTATTGACATATCTACCGTGATTCGTGAGCGTGGACGTCATACAGAAAATATCATTACCTCGAAACTGCAATGCGAGGTGGATGAATAGGACAGCAAATGGCTACCCCTTTACTGGTTTGTCAAAATATTGTAGCGGGTAACACAGTAGAAACTCTTTTTTATACAAAGGCAAAGGGCGGATCAATTTTTCATCACTCAAAAGGGAGTTCACAGTATGGCGCATCATAAAGAAATGTTTGAAGGCTGCGATATTGAAATAAAAGACGATATCAATCTGTCGATTAACGGAAAGGAAATTCATTACGAGCATGATGAGGCAAAAAATAAGTGGTCTTCGAAATATCTACCCTATACCCAATATGATTCGTTATTGGAACTGGCAAGAGCAATTGCTCAGCACACTGTTGAGTTTTCCAACGTAAAAAAATAGTCTAAACAGACTGAGAGAAGGAGGAAATTCTCATGGCTATCAGAAAAGATGCAAATACCCTGACGGTTGCTGAACGGGCAGAATTCGTTGCCGCCATCGTGGCTTTGAAAGCCGAAGGCATTTATGACCAATTTGTTCTCAGGCATGCAAATGCCATCATGAGCGCCATTCATCGGGCTCCTGCCTTCTTGCCCTGGCACCGCCGTTTTATTTTTGATCTCGAGCTGGAACTGCAGCGCGTCTCAGGCAATCCCAATCTCGGGATACCCTATTGGAACTGGCCGTCGGGAGGAGCGAATGCCTCCATGTGGAATGATGACTTGCTTGGAGGAGATGGAGATGCCGGTGGAGTCGTCCGGACCGGACCATTCCGGGCCGGTCAATGGACAGTCGTCAATTCCAGCGGATTACCAGCTGGCCCGCTTATGCGAGCATTTGGTCAAAATGGCCTGCCAACCTTACCCACTCAAGCGGAAATCAATCAAGTCATGGCTGTCACGCCGTACGATGTGCCTCCATGGAACATGAACAGCAATCCAAGTTTCCGTAATCAACTTGAAGGCTGGGTGGGTTCTAATCTCCACAACCGTGGTCATGTCTGGGTTGGCGGCTCCATGCTGCCAATGACCTCTCCGAATGATCCGGTATTCTTCATGCATCATTGTATGGTCGATAAGATCTGGCATGAGTGGCAATTACGCTTTCCGAATCAAGGCTACCTGCCAACAAGCGGCGGTCCTTTTGGACAGAACTTGACCGATCCAATGAATAACACCCCTTCAGGGCGGATCGGTTCGCGCCCGATTGATGTTCTTGACAGTAATGCTCTGGGTATTATCTATGACGGTGCCGCCCCTCAGCCTCAACCACAGATACCGCTCATTGTTGTCGGAGCCAATCCAACGTCGGCTGATATCGGAACACCAGGAGAAATTGACGTATTCCGGTTTGAAGTCCCGTCCTTCGGTCCGCATACGATGTACACTACTGGGCCATCCGATACTTTCATGACCCTCTTTGGCCCCAATGATCCGAATATCGAAGTAACCTCGGATGATGATGCAGGCGAAAATCTTAATTCACAAATCTCGCGGAATCTTTCGGCAGGAACCTACTATCTGCGCATTCGTCTTTATAGTGCGAGCGCAGCAGGAAATTATGCGGTTGGTGTGCGCGCTGCTGGTACCAGTCCCACTCCCACCCCAATCCCCATCCCTGATCTCGTTGTAGATGGCGCAAGCATCAATGCGGCCATTTCTGCAGCAAATGAAAGCGATGTGTACCGATTTAATATAACAACTGAAGATACCTATACTATTCAGACGAGCGGGACTACGGATACCTTTATGAGTTTGCATGGACCAAATAGCCAGATACCGGAAATTGCTAGCAATGACGATGAGGGAGTTTCCTTCAATGCCCGGATTCGCCGCCAGCTCCCGCCTGGTGAGTATTTCGTCCGTATAAGGCACTACTCGCCTTTCGGGACAGGACCCTATTCCATCCACGTCACTCGGGGATGATGCTGAAACTGGCAGGCTAGCCGGTTATTTAACCAGGACGCGGGATGATGGCGGGACAATTGGCTCATCCCGCGCCAAGTCGATATCAGCAGTTATTAGTGCGAAGTGGGAGTGGGGAGATGCTGCCAATCGCTCATCAGCACCTGCGACTAACAATCCTTTAACGCTACGCCATCGATACCATAGCCTCATGGAATGTTTTCATTTCTTTTCTGGGCTTTTTGCAATGGCACGCTGAAGAATGATCCTGATATCAGCTGATATCGCAGAGTCGGTGGGGTTTTCTATAATATCAGGCAACACTATTCGCTGTTATTATGGCCGGCGTGGCTGTATTCACTTTAGCTCGAATATTTCATAAATTCGTGTGATGATCACGCAAGATTTTGATTAATAGGGAAGTTTTGAGAAGGAGTGGTGTGGTGATTCATACACCCGACTGAGCAAAATCTTTCTTATTAATCAAAAGACAAGTGAGGGCACATGTCAATTTGTGAAATATTCGGGTTAGTCTCTGGCGATTTTACAGGGTCAAAGAGTAACCGGCCATTTTCCATGCGGATGAGACGATCGGCTAAATGAAAATAACGGTCATCGTGCGAAATGACCAGGATTGCCTTACCCATCGCGCGCAATTCGGGAAGTAACTCATAATAGAAGATCTCTTTAAAGGTTGGATCCTGGTCCGCTGCCCATTCATCAAATACCAGGAAGGGGCGGTTTTCCAGGTAAGCGACCACTAAAGCCAGACGTTTGCGTTGTCCTTGCGATAAGGTCAGTGTGGTAAAGGCGCCATTCTGGACTTTTACTTTGTTTTGCAGATGGAGTTTGGCTAAAAGCTGGTTTCCTTTTTCATCGAGATCCTTGCCATGCCCTGTTTCAAGCAATCGGTCAAAAAGATGGAAATCAGAAAAAATGGTCGTAAAAAACTGTCTATAGTCATCACGATTGGTATCATTGATGATGACGCCATTGAGCGTGATGTTGCCTTCTTCCGGGGGATAGAGTCCCACAAGCAATTTTGCTAATGTGGTTTTACCACTGCCATTGCCCCCAATCAGGAAAGTGATTTCTCCGGGATGGAACTGCAAGTCAACTGGCCCCAGCGTAAACATTTCATCTTTTTGCTCATGATAGTAGCGGTGTAACACGCCCTGTAACACGATAGATTGCAGCGGAGGTAGCTCGGCTTTCTCTGTTTGAGATTCGGAAGAGGACATCAAGCGCGTAATCTCATCGATCCGGTCAGCTGATACTTGTGCAAGGTTAGCGCGAGGGATATTCAATAGCAGCGCCTCGAGCGGCCCTACCATATAAACGAAAACCAATGCATAGCCTGTCATGATCAATGCCCGGTCAGGCACGTCGCCGACTAGCAGGAACAGCACCATGCCAATGAATGCGTAAATCAAGAAATTACCCCAACTTGCCGAGGCTACGAAAACAGACATACCAAAGGTTCGTTCTTTACGTACTTTCTCGATAGATTGTTTGAGCACATCATCGTAAAAAGTGGTACGTTTATCCCGGTTAAGGCGTAACTCCTTGGCGCCGTCAGTAAGTGAGCGGAAATAGGTAAATAGATTATCCTGCTCCTGGGCGGCAATATCCAGATGCCGGATAGCGCGCAGATGGGCAAGATGATATCCCAGTGAACCGAAACCGATGACGAGGATTGCGAGCAGGAAAACTTGCCATGATAGCAACGCCATGTAAACCAGACAGCCGGCAACGACCACGGCATTGGTGAGAATAACTGGAAAACTCACAAAAAATTCGGCCACCCGGGTGCAGTGCTCGGAAAGGGCGGACTGGATGCGTGCAGCGCCAAGTTGTTCGAGTTGCCGGTAATCGGCCACAATCACTCTTTGCGCGATAAAGCTGCGTAACTCAGAATGGGCGCGTTGTCCTAAGCGTTCGAATAAAATCGCCGCCATCATATAACTGAGCATGACACACAGCGCCGTTCCCGCAAAAATGAGCGCCATCTCTTCGCGATCAGATTCTGTCGCTGTCAGCGCTGAACTGATTTGTGCAAGCAGCAGAACGCTGCAAATACCATGCAATATGCTGGCAAACGATGCGCTCAAAAGCAGCGGCTTGGATTGTTTAATAAGATACTTCAGCATGGTTTACCTATTTAAAATGTATATCAAGAGAGACGAATAGCAAGAATAAATATTTACTCTGCTGGAGTAATGCCTTCAGTATTCCTCAATGGCTGAGCTATCCCTCCGGCCACTTCTTCTGATAGGGAATTAAATACTGTTTATCAACGACATAGCCATATTTCATTTTCTTGTCTATGGTCAGCAGATAATCAGAAAAAATTTTATGGAGAATAAAATTTATAAATAACAATACTTCTCATTCGTCTTCAATCAGTGAGATAAGGGTAATACCAAAATCAAAATTTTTTGGGGACATATGAATCTATATCGATTAAATGATCAATCTTGTGAGTCATTAGTGGAGCAGTCGATGCTCCCAGTGAGCTTATTATCTTACCCAGAGCAAACTCGCTATCTTGTCATCTATGAAGGCAGAATGTTAAAGGTACAGGATGTTGAAAATGAAAAGACAACGATTTGGCATTTATACCAGCAATCTGATCAGCTAATGCTGGAATGGGTCGATTCCTATTCAGAACAACCTGAAGTGACCGAATTCCTGGCAGCAGTGGAAGCTTCATTTGTCAACTATCCCCACCAGAAGAAATTGTACTTGTCTGCACCAACCAAACAGCTTGCCGGGTTATTCGATTCAGGCGCTCTGGTTAAAACGGAAGATGGCCGATACGTAGTCTATGTGGAGCTTTTCTGGCAGCAATCCAGAGTATGGCTTTCTTCATCCCGATATCAAGCGTACCCAATTTATTCTACCTTCAGCCATGGGCGACGTCACCCGCTGCGGCCGCCCAAGCCTAATGGTATCGTTTATCAGCGTTATATCACGTGGTTGGACCGTACCTTGGCACTTCGGACAGTTGATGCTGATGCCGATCTCGGTTGTTTCAATCGCTGGATGAATGATCCCGTGGTAGCAGAGTTCTGGCAAGAAACGGGCGATCTTTCCAAGCATCGCACCTACCTAGAAGGTATCCGGGCTGACCCGCATGTGATTAACCTCATCGGTTGTCTGGATGACGAACCATTTGGCTATTTCGAAATATATTGGGCCAAGGAGGATCGGATTGCGCCTTACTACGATGTGTATGATTTTGATCGTGGCTGGCATGTATTGATTGGAGAGCCCCATTTGCGTGGTAAACCTTTCGTGACCGCCTGGTTACCCTCAATTTCCCATTATTTATTTCTTGATGATGACAGAACTCAGCGTATCGTCATTGAACCCCGCGCTGACAATCACAAAATGATCCGGAATCTTGCGCAATGCGGTTATGCCCATCTCAAGGAATTCGATTTTCCACATAAACGCGCCATGCTCGGCATGTTGCTACGAGAGCGCTTTTTTGCTGAACAACTCTGGGTGCCGCGCAATACGATGCCACCCCATTCTGTCTCTTTATCCTGAGGATTTCGTCATGAAAATTTATGATTTGATCGGCATTGGCTTTGGTCCCTCCAATATTGCACTCGCCATTACGCTCGAAGAAAAAAAACAAGCTGGCTACGGCGTCGAGTCATTTTTTATTGAGAGGCAGCCCAGTTTTGCCTGGCACGTAAACATGATGTTGGATAACGCGCATATGCAAGTTTCTTTTCTCAAGGATCTGGCCACAATGCGCAATCCATCGAGTCATTTCACGTTTATCAATTATCTTCACCAAAAGAACCGGCTGCAGGATTTTATCAACCTCAAGACTTTCTTTCCGAGTCGTCATGAGTTCAATGATTATCTGGCATGGGCGGCAGCGCATTTCGATCATTGCTGTGCTTATGGCGAAGAGGTGATCGAGGTGCTGCCAGAGAAACGTGGTGATGAGATTGTGCTGCTGCGCATACGTTCACGTGATCGTGAACAAGTCATTCATGAGCGACTGGCCCGCAATCTGGTGATCAGTATCGGTGGCCAACCGAGAATTCCAGATTGCTTTTCGTCATTGAGAGGAGATTCGCGTGTGTTCCACTCAAACAGCTATCTCAAGGAGATTCAACAGCATGCTCATGCAAGCAAGATTGCGGTAGTAGGGGGTGGGCAAAGTGCAGCAGAAATTTTTATGGATTTGCATCATCGCTCTCATACGACTGAGGTCGATTTGATTATGCGTGCGCGTTCCATCAAGCCATCAGATGACAGCCCTTTCGTCAATGAGATTTTCAATACTGATTTCACGGATTATGTTTTCAATAGCTCTGATCAGCAGCGGACTGAAATCCTCAATGAATTCTGGCATACCAACTATGCTGCACCGGATCTGGTTTTGATCGAGCAAATCTTTAATGTGTTTTATCAGCAAAAAGTTTCCGGTATCGAGCGACATCGTTTTCTGCGGCGCCATGAAGTCAGGAAAGCAATCTCTCGGCCCGACGGCATTCAGTTTGTCTTGCATGATCTGAATACAAATTGTGAGCGAACGATAACCTATGATGCGGTGGTTCTTGCGACGGGCTATAACCGTGATCACCACAAATCTTTATTAGCGCCGCTTACTCCTTATTTCAATAATTTAACTGTGGATCGTCAATATCGATTATGCAGTACACCCCATTTCAAGCCAGCAGTTTTTCTTCAAGGTACCTGTGAATCAAGTCATGGTTTGAGCGATACCTTGTTGTCAGTGGCGGCGGTACGTACGAGCGAAATAACCCAGGCGCTCATGAGCTTACCCAATCAAACGACCGCCGTGCAAGCAAAGCGCGCGATATCTTCCGCGCTTGTTTATTCTAGATAGAATTTCTCTTAACTTCGGTTATTGATTCAATCATACAGATCTTTACAAGCTACCACGGAAGAACGATCGATCTACAGAATGCGATTCTTTTTATAAATTTCAACTTCTTTTTTAGATGTTGCAAAAAAAACCGCACAATCCCGATGCGAACTGGTGTAAGATTGCGGCTAAATCCAGCTCCTGTAATCACTGGATACGGGCTTGGTTATTCGGGAGCTGATTCCAGGATTTTTCGAGTCCTTTGCGGATCTAGCAAAGGACTTTTTAATGAGATCATTGGCACCAGAAGTAATGAATAGATATGCGCTTCTGAGTAGTTTGAAAGAGTTTTGACCGAGTAATGGTTATTTACGAATCAGCAACGCAGATTGATGTAAAATTGTCTTATGGCGGGCCTCCCCGCATTGCAGGGTAGTGAACCTGGTCAGATCCGGAAGGAAGCAGCCACAGCTATTTTTTGCAAGTGCCGGGGGTTCGGCTCGCCACCCTAACAGATAGGTTATTGATAATCATCTGCTCTTTTTCCTTCATTTGACAAATATCGTGTCCCAAACACAAGTTCTTGCTCGGAAATGGCGCCCAAGAAACTTTTCTGAGTTGACTGGGCAAGACCATATCGTTAAAGCAATCACCCATTCACTTGAGCAGAATCGGTTGCATCATGCATACTTGTTTACGGGCACACGCGGTGTCGGTAAAACAACGATTGCCAGAATCCTGGCTAAAGCACTGAATTGTGAAACTGGCGTGACATCCACGCCTTGTGGAGAATGTCCGGCTTGCGTAGCTATTGATAAAGGAAGCTTTGTTGATCTGGTTGAACTGGACGCAGCATCCAATACCCAAGTTGACAGCATGCGCGAGCTTCTGGAGAGCGCATGCTATGCCCCTACTGCTGCCCGCTATAAGGTGTATCTGATTGATGAAGTGCACATGCTTTCCAGAGCGGCTTTTAATGCCATGCTCAAAACTCTGGAAGAGCCTCCTGAACATGTCAAATTCATACTGGCGACTACTGATCCACAGAAGATTCCTATCACCGTGCTCTCGCGTTGCCTTCAGTTCAATTTGAAGCAGATTCCTCCCCCTTTGATTGCAGCACATTTAGAGAACATATTGTCTCAAGAGCAGGTTACATCGGATGTTGCGTCCTTGCGATTATTGGCAAGAGCTGCACAAGGTAGCATGCGAGATGCGCTGAGTTTACTCGACCAAGCAATTGCATATGGTAATGGTGTTGTTGAAGAAGCTGATGTACGTGCCATGCTGGGTGTAATAGATCAGGAATATCTTTATGATTTGCTTGAAGCGTTAGCTGAAAAAGATGGCGCGAAGATATTATTGATTGCTGATGAGATGGAGGTGCGCAGTTTATCGTTTGATACTGCTTTACAAGATCTGGCAACCATACTTCATCGTCTTGCATTAGCACAAATCGCGCCCCAGGCGATTGATGAGACATTGCCTGAACGTGAGCGAATATTTGCCTTGGCTAAGCGTTTTACCTCCGAAGATGTTCAATTGTTTTACCAGATCGCACTCCATGGGCGCAGTGATTTGAATCTGGCGCCGGATGAATATGCTGGCTTCACGATGACATTGATGCGGATGCTGGCATTTATACCCGACCAGATGTTTCCAGGGGAGATTTCTAAGAATTCTGGAGAGAATGGAAATAGCGCACGGGAATCGGTTCAAGTGATGAATCAGGCTAAAGATAACAGTCGATCAATACAGAAAAAAGAGAGCGAAGCTTCTAGTTCTCCCAATAAAGACTGGCTGGCAGCCGTAAATCAATTGAAACTGAATGGTATGGCGAAGATGCTGGCGCAACATTGCGAGGCGAGGCACTTCTCGGCTGATCAGGTTGAATTGTGTGTGCCAGAAATACACAAATATTTGTTAGAAAAAACTTATCAGGATAAGTTAAAAGCTGCGTTAGAGCACTACTTTGAGAAACCTGTTAAAGTCGTATTTTCGATAGGCAGTATTACCGGTATGACGTCAGCAGTCATGCAGGATCGTGAAAAACAGGCAAAACAGTCTGAAACGATTGCGGCAATTGAAGCCGATCCTTTTGTAAGAGAATTGGTAGAAAATTTTGATGCAAAACTAATCGTTTCTTCGATTAAACCGATTGAATAATGGAGACAAAATAATGATGAAAGCTAATTTAGGCAATTTGATGAAGCAGGCGCAGCAGATGCAGGAGAATATGAAAGCCATGCAAGAGCAGCTGGCGACGATAGAAGTGGAGGGTCAGTCAGGAGCAGGTATGGTCAAAGTTGTGATGACCTGTCGCTATGATGTCAAGCGTATCAATATCGATAATAGCTTGATGGGTGATGACAAAGAAATGCTGGAAGATTTGATTGCTGCGGCAGTTAATGATGCTGTGCGTCGAGTGGAGGCAACCACACAGGAAAAAATGGCTGGTCTGACCGGTGGACTGGGTTTGCCCCCAGGGATGAAACTGCCTTTCTGAATAACGGATCAATGGTATCGAATTAAGTATAGGATTATTTATTCTGTTTATCAGTATTCAGTACCTTCTCAAATTATCCTCGTTGTGAAGTAAAGTAAATGCGCATCAAGCGACCACTCAATCCAAGAAATTCAAAGAAAAAGCAGACTCTGGCACCGATGAGTAACCGTGTTTCCGCCAAACCTGATTTAATGGTTACCCACAAGCTCCATAAGTTGCTGGCGCAAAGCGGTCTGGGTTCCCGGCGTGAGATGGAAGACCTGATTGCCTCAGGTCAGGTCAGTATCAATGGAAAGATCGCGAAATTGGGAGATCGGGTAGGGTCCAGAGATCTGGTGCGTGTAAATAAACGGATTATACGGATCAACACCAACGAGCGTTTACCACGCGTGATCCTCTATCATAAACCGGAAGGTGAAATTGTGAGTCGCCATGATCCCGAGAAGCGTCCATCTGTTTTTGATAAATTGCCGCAATTGAAATCATCGCGGTGGATTGCTATTGGTAGATTAGATTTCAATACCAGTGGATTACTGATATTTACCACAAGCGGTGTTTTGGCAAACCGGCTGATGCACCCACGTTTTCAAGTCGAACGTGAATATGCGGTCAGAATTGTTGGCCGCCTGACCCCGGAACAAAAAAGCCAATTATTGACAGGTGTTGAACTGGAAGATGGTCTGGCAAAATTCAGTGATTTGTCAGAACAGGGAGGGGAGGGTACCAACCGTTGGTATCACGTAATATTAAAAGAGGGCAGGAATCGGGAAGTGAGACGTATTTTTGAAGCAGTGGGCTTAGTGGTCAGTCGATTAATTCGTGTACGATTCGGCCCGATTAATCTATCTCCCAGATTGAAGCGCGGCATGTGGCACGAACTGGATGAGAGTGAAATCAGGTACTTGCTGGAGTTGGTTAACGGTGTCCCGTCTTCTGGTGCTATAGCAAGAAAAAACAGTAAGTTAAATTAGATCGCTGCGCTTCAACATGAAAACAAATTGATCGCCTGCGCTTGTTTCCAGCCAGGTAAAAGGCATACGTGGGAAGGATTGTTCAAGGGCATCGCGATTATGGCCAATTTCTACGATCAATAGGCCTTCTTCAGTCAGATAATTGGCAGTTTCGTTGAGTATTGTACGTGTTATGGTCAATCCATCCGAACCGCCTGAGAGTGCAATGTGTGGTTCATGGCGAAACTCTTCAGGGAGTGCTGCCATCGATTCGGCATTGACATAGGGCGGATTACTAATGATCACATCATAGCGTTTTCCAGTTAATTCGCTAAATAGATCGGAGTGAATAGGGTTGATAGTATGCGATAGGGCATAACCAGTTATATTTTTATGAGCGACTTCCAATGCTTCAGTTGAAATATCAACTGCATCAATGTTTGCATGCTCAAACGCATGAGCCAGTAATACAGCCAGACAGCCAGAACCCGTACACAGATCCAATGCAGAATGGATGTCGTCAGGATGCTTGATCCAGGGTGCCAATCGAGTTTGCAATAATTCAGCGATAAACGATCGAGGGATGATAACGCGTTTGTCGACGTAAAAACTGAAGTCACCTAACCAGGCTTCATTCGTCAGATAAGCTGCTGGGATCTTTTCGGCTACGCGCTGTTCAATGTAATGAAATATCTGATCGCGTTCAGGCTGGGTGAGGTGTGCGTCCAGGAATAGATCTAATTGGTCTGGCGCAAGATGCAGTGCATGTAAAATTAGATGAGCGGCTTCATCGTAAGCCGTGGGAAATCCCTGGCCAAAAAACAAGCCGGCTTGGTTAAAATAGCTTACGGCAAAACGCAACAGATCGCGCAGTGTGCGCAGCTCATTCCTGGCGTAGTCGGTAACTGGAATTCTGGGTTCTTGGGAAGGAGTCACCATATCTGGCAATAGAAGAATATTTGCATGCGATACGAATGTAGCATAAAAGATAGGTTGATGCTCAAATTATTCGATTAACCCATCTTATGAACAATATCCATGAATGACGAATATTTTATGCGGGTAGCACTTGACCTTGCGTTCAAGGCGCAGGAGCTGGGAGAAGTGCCAGTGGGTGCTGTCATCGTTAGAAAGGGTGAAATCATAGGCCGTGGCTACAATCGTTCCATCGTGGCGATGGACCCGACGGCGCATGCAGAGGTAACTGCACTGCGTGATGCAGCTCAAAATTTACACAATTATCGTCTACTGGATTGTACGTTGTTCGTAACCCTTGAGCCTTGCACCATGTGTATCGGCGCCCTTTTCCATGCTAGGATCAAGCGCCTTGTGTATGCCGCTGCAGATCCCAAAACAGGTGTTTGTGGCAGCGTATTAAATTTACCGGCGGAGACAAGGCTTAATCATCATCTAGAAGTCACCGGCGGTGTGCTGGCCCATGAGGCAAGTGGGCTATTAAAACAATTTTTTATCAGAAAGCGAAATCCTGACAAGATCGTTTTATTATGAAAATCCATATCAGTATCGACCGGCAGCAACTCGATTTGTTGAATGATGAAAATACAGTTATCAGCAGCTATTTGATATCTTCAGCCAGAAAAGGTGTCGGTCAGCAGCGGGGTAGTTTTTGTACGCCATTGGGAATGCATATTATCCGTGCCAAAATTGGAGAGAATCAACCGATTAATGCCGTCTTCGTCAAGCGTCGCCCGACTGGAGAAATCTATACGCCCGAGCTGGCTAGCCGCTATCCTGGTCGGGACTGGATTTTGACGCGCATCATGTGGTTATCAGGATGTGAGATCGGATTTAATCGACTGGGTCTGGTTGATACCATGCGTCGTTATATCTATATCCATGGCAGTCCCGATAGCGCAGAGATGGGTAAGCCTGGCTCGATCGGTTGTATCCGCATGCATAATGACGATTTACTGGATTTATTTGGCCGGGTAGCGGTGGGAACACCTATTGAGATTAATCCTTGAGCATGTTCTTCTTTATCTTTGCTGTGATTGCCGTGGTTTAAAAAGGCAATCCTGACTTGAGTTCTCCTTATTCCAATTCTCGATAGAAACGTAAATATATTTAATACGTAACTCTCTGTATTTAAGAAGTTATACTAATATAATTGTTCCTCTTTCTATTGAGAATTGGAATGAAATATGATTTTGGCGGAGAGAGCTTTAATCTCAGAGATTCCTGGGCGACTGGAAATGTGATGAGTTTGTTTCGCCAGGGCGGTATTAAGAAGTGACATGGTTTCGGGTAAAACTGATACCCAACACACCCTCAAAACACTTCGTTATAAGCTCTTTGCCAAGGCTGGTTTACATTACTCATGAGGGTCGAAAAAAGATTATTAACCTGGGCCGTTGCTATGCAACAACGTGACTGGATTGATGGCCTTTGGAATCAATCTAAAACGTTCGATCTTCCTGTTAAATTTAATTGGTTCTAGTGGAAAATCTGGGATAAAAACAGCTTTTTCAACAGACGACCGTCCAAACTTTTACACATGAAGTGGCTATTTTTTAGTATTCTACGCGCACTCGGTAGGTTAGCGTGGCTTCGCTCTCGGCTGGGAGAGGTATTTTCCATTCAACCATGCTAGCCGATAGTTTGGTGTGGGGCAATGATTCGGATAATATGTCCCAGTCCCCCGGGATAGGTTCTCGCACTTGTACCGTGACCGCTTCTTTCTTGGCATTTCTGAGTGTGATTTGATAAGCCGTTTCAAAAATACTGGCATGTCGTGGCGTGCCAGCAATTTGTTGAAAATCGGTTTGTAGCTTATCAGCGGTAATATCAAAGGCATTACCCAGTCTGAGACGAATCAGCTCATTTTGCGGGGTGTGATCGATCTGATCTTCACCGATAAATTGATTATTTCCTTGCTTATCTTTTTTATAGACTCGAATAATTCCTTTCGGCAGGGGAATTCCAAGGCCCTCTCCTTTGTTAAGAAAGCCGATGAGTACGCCTATTTTTAATTTCTGGCTGATCGCATCGTATTTCCCTGAGTAGTAATAATCCGCACCTTGCAGCACATATTCCTTACTGACAGGAATATGGGTTGCGGACATGAGCGCAACTTGCTTGGTCTGGTTCTCAGCTAGTGTTGTAGGCTGTTGTAGTGTATAGAGATGATATTCAAAAAGTGATTCTTCCTTCATTTGTGCTGCATCAGCCATTTCTGGTGCTATTGCCATCATTTTTCTGGGTAGACGCTGCTCAGGGTAAATTCGATGGACATCACCTGCTACCAATTGCAAGTTGGCATGATGATAGATCATGCCGCTTTGATTAGTTAACGTCACCAGTCCATTGAGATCAAGTCGGCTATCATCTTCGCTCAAGGCAGCCACATAGTCCGCATGCCAGGATAATCCCGATGTGAGGTAGGAAAGCTCAAGATCATGCTTGCCTGGGGAGGGGCTAGTCAGTGAAATGAGCAATGTGGGTTTGTCACGCAGATTCTCTGGTACTCCAGGAAATACAATACGTCCAGGGACGCTACTTTCGATACGGTCATTAAATTTCAGGATAGTTCCTTCATTAGTCGAAAGAACTGTAGCTGTCTCGCTAGTCTCGGAACCTGTCGCAGGGCTGGTGCGAATGACGATAACTTCTTTACCCGAGTACTTTTCTAGCAGTTTTCTTGGAGTGAGTAGATCGAAATCAAAATTCTGTTCCAGTAAGCGGAATCCTGAAGAATGAGTAAGATTGCGTAAAAGTGCAGTTTCAGGACGTATCTGCGCAGATACCTCACGCCAGGCCAGCTTGTTGAAAGCTTGATCCAGCACAACGCTACGCAAGTCTTTTATCAGCGCCAGATCCTCATTATAAATTGTAACGACAATGTTCTTCTGATCCTGGGATGTAGTAATTCTTTCGCCAGTCGACGCAGCAACATAACTTAAAGGACTGCTGCTTATCAGCGTTATTGCAAGAATCGTTACACAAAAAGATTGTTGATGACAGTATTTTCTTCTTGCGACTAAACACGCCTTTCTTAGCCATTTCATCATCATGGTTTACTTTGTGGATTAGAAGTGATGGTTATTTCTTATCAGTAGACATTCCAACATGTTCAGTGATATCTGTCGAGTTCTTGTGTTCGTTTCCTTATGTTCCCATCATTGCTTCCACGTGCGATAAGGGCTTGTTTATTAACCTCGACTTGGAATAGGGTTTGATCTATAGTCTGGGTTTTCAGCTAACCTAATTACTTTTCTGAGTGATGTCCATGTGGTCATCTGCATATTTATGAAAATTGATGATTCTTTGATTGGATTGATTGCGCGCTGGGATTCTCTTGCCTATCAATAGACTTGATTCAGTTGATATGCTTGTGAGCATGAGTCAGCAAATTTTGTAGATGAGTCATCCAGGGCTCAGTAATGGCCCTGATTTTGGCATCACAGGCCAATATCTGATGAATGATCTCAATTCTTTTTTTCTGCATTTCTGCGCTTAATGGTTGTTGTGGAGGATTGGCGATCAATGCATGAGTTAATTTTTTGCACTCCTGTTCCAGTGAGAACAGTCTCTTCCCATCGTTTTCCTGGGCAGCTTTTAGCATTTTGTGAGTGATGGCCAATATTGCTTTATACGTAGAAATTATTTGTGCTTCGTCCATATTATTTATCGTTATTTATTTGGTATGTATTTAAGCAGTATTAGAACTAAAATCAGCGGTATAAGAACTGGAATTAATTACTCCAATATTTGTAGGTATATCATCGCTATCATTGGTATTCTGTAAAACTTGATTGAAACCCCCGATTTGTGAAGTCATGCGTCTAGAAATCGTTGGTCATGCTGCATGCTCTGACATAATTGATGCAGAAACCGGATGCTAGACATTCTGAATTGACTTCAAGCATATTTCTCGGCACATTCTGGTTGTCTCGTGCATTCAACGAGGCAGTATTAATGTTGATAGCTTGGAGCATTTGAGGCGTTCTTATTCTTATTCGGGGTCTATAAAGCCGCTATTTAAGGGGTAATCGGACAGAATGGAAAAAAATTTAATAGATTGTTAAATAGATGTTAAGTAAAGGTTGGGTAAAATGAGAAAAACCTGTGAGCAATCCATGACTGTATTGCCGTATTTTCCGCTTACTTCCTCAGTTTTTAAGAGGAATGATGAAAAATGCCCTAACCGAGTCGCTATGTTACGGCCTGCGCCCCTCATCAAAATAATGCGTTGGTTATATAATGAGTTGGGCAGGATTAAATCTTCTCAGAAATATTTCTGCTTTATTGGGTAGCTATATAATATGCTAATTTCATTTCCCAAATAAGTGTTGAGGACGGTGTTGGTCAAAACGCTCAATATGCTGCTGGTAGGATACTCGGCCGAGGATGCCCAGCGTATCTGCAGGACGCTCAAGGAAGGTGATTTATACTTTAATTCAGAATGTATCAATACCATTGATGCCTTTTCGAAGGCGCTGGTTGAATGTTCGTGGGATGTCATTTTGTCCGATGCGATGACTGATTTGGGTGCTGAGCAGGTATTATTTCATCTTGCCATGCATCATTTGACTATTCCTGTAATCGTAGTATCCAGCCAGGGCAGCGATGAGTCAGCAGTTCATTTTATGAAAGCAGGGGCTCAGGATTTCATATTAATGGCTTGCATGGTGAGGTTAATTCCAGCGATACAACGCAGTCTGAAGCAAATGGAAGCTCTTCATCACATCTGTGAAGCACAGCTTGCATTGCAGAAAAGCGAGGCACGCTTTCGTGCAATCGCCTCCAATTTGCCTGGCCTGGTATTCCAGTTTTTGCTGAACCGGGATGGCTCCAAAAGCTTTCCTTATGTGAGCGAAGGGTCAGTAATGCTGCTAGGAATTTTGCCAACAGCACTAATAGAGCAGCCGGATTTATTTACCGACTTGATTCTGCCTGAAGACAGGGTTACTTATGATGAACTTATGCAAACATCAGCCAAGCATTTTTCTACTTGGAATTGGGAGGGACGCATTCAGGTCAAAGGTGATCCAGATATCAAGTGGGTCAGTTTGCGCGCAACACCACGTCGACCGCTCAATGACGCTGTTTTATGGGATGGGGTAGTGATGAATATTTCACGCAATAAGCTGGCAGAAATTGAAATTGCTCGTTCACATGCGCAATTAGCTGAACTTTCTTCTTATCTACAGAAAATCAAGGAACATGAACGCGCAAAAATTGCCCGAGAAATTCACGATGATATTGGTGGGACCTTGACAGCGATCAAGTGTGAGCTATTGCCCTTTATGGATACTAAACCGAGGAAGCCTGATTTTTATCAGCAGAAAGCGGCGTCTATTGAAAAATTGGTCGACTATGTGATTGACAGTACACGCCGAATATCTATGGACTTGCGGCCAGGTATACTGGATTTTGGTATTGTGGCGGCAATTGAGTGGCAAGCAAGGAAATTTAGCAAACGCACGGAAATTCCTTGTCAATTTTATTGTGACAGTGAAGATATTCCTCTGGATGCAGATTTAGCTACTGCAATTTTCCGAATTTTCCAGGAAATATTGACTAATATTTATAAACATGCAGGCGCATCGAATGTCAGAGTCAAGCTGTTTGAGGCAGATGGTTGGATATTTTTGGAGGCGACTGATAATGGATGTGGAATTAGGGAGGCGGATATGAACAAACCAGGGTCCTTTGGAATCCGGGGGATGCGTGAGCGCTGCCATCAATTAGGAGGAGATCTTCGCGTTAGCGGAATACCCGAAAAAGAAACTTGCGTAATAATCAAGATTCCAGTCAATGGTAAAGAGCAGTATGCCTTGTAGGCAGTATCAAGTATCGAATAATAAGCAGACGAGGAAAGATAAAATGATACGTGTGATGATTGCCGACGATCATGCTATTGTGCGCCGGGGTCTGAAGCAGATTCTGGGTGAAACGGACGATATCAGTGTAGCTGGTGAAGCGGAAAGCGGGATTGAAGCGATCATGATCGCACGCCAGCAAGTTTTTGATGTGATCCTGCTGGATATCTCATTGCCTGACAGAAATGGCATCGAAGTGCTCAAGCAGATTAAAAAAGATCAATCTAACCTAACGGTATTAATACTCAGTATGTATAACGAAAGTGAATTCGCGATACGTGCAATCAGGGCGGGTGCAGCAGGTTATCTGAACAAACAAAGTGCACCCATGCAACTGGTGACAGCGATTCGTCAGGTCGCAGCGGGGCGCAAGTATATTACCCCGACCCTTGCACAGGAACTGGCTAACGCAATCACATTAGACACTGAACAGCCATTACATACTAGTTTATCTGACCGTGAATACCAGACACTATGCTTGATTGCGATAGGTAAGTCACTTGCGGAGATTTCAACCAGTTTGTGTCTGAGTCCCAAAACAATCAGTGTCTATCGTGCCCGTCATATGGAAAAACTTAAGCTAACGAATAATTCTGAATTGGTACGTTATGCGATTAAGCACAATTTGGTTGACTAATCTAGCCAGAATATTTCATAAATTGGCACGTGCCCTCACTTGTCTTTTGATTAATGAGAAAGATTTTGCTCAGTCGGGTGTATGAATCACTACACCCCTCCTTCTCAAAACTTCCCTATTAATCAGAATCCTGCGTGATCATCACGCGAATTTATGAAATATTCGGGCTAGACTAACCCAGAGTTGATCTGAGTAAATACGGATTAAAGTTATCACTTGCTGATCCGCATTCCAGTAGTTCGCTGAAGACGCTCCCTGCCAGTTAATGGTTATGTGGTTTCTTGGGTGTTTCTTTGATTATAGCGTTCGACTTAATTTATCCTGCCAAGAATCTGCAACTATTCTTGCTTCTGACCGAGGGCCGGGTAAATTTAGAACAAAGCGAGATTTTCATTTTAATTTCATTTATTGAATCACACAGGATTTGTTAATCTACTGGTCATGGGTAGATTATTCTTAGATAGCTTCTCCTCCCCAATTCAATCAGCCTAGGCTTGTCTGGAATAAGCATCCATTTCATGGTGTGACTAAAAGGAGATTACATGATCATGCAGACTTCAAGTAAGAAGCAGTTAAAATTGGTTAAATCATCTGGGGGTGGAGAGAAAAATGTAGCGAGTGAGAAAGATGGTAAGTCATTGCTTACTATTGATAAATATTATCAGCGTGTAGAATGGTATGCCCAGAGAATTCGGAAGACTCATGATATTGGAGAGATTACTAGCATTCTGGATACCGTCTTGTCTGAAATTAGGGAATTGCATCATAACAACGAGTTGTCCAGCTCCCGGGAACAAATTCTTTACGCAGTGCAGAAAATTGAATCTCTAAGACATGAGCTGGAGCTCATCAGAGGGCTAGTGCAGACAGATCAGATGACTGGTTTATTTAACCGGCGTGGGCTGGATGAGCATTTTACACGCGAAGCTGCACGTGCAGACCGAAACAAGGGGCAATTATGCGCCATACTGATTGATTTGGATAATTTCAAGGAAATTAATGAAATTTATGGTTACCGGTTTGGTGACAGTGCTTTGATCCATTTTGCGAGGATCGTGAAGGATACGCTGCGTCCAAGCGATGCGGTTGCGCGCTATGGTGGTGAAGAGTTCGTTATTTTGTTGCCTGATACTCGTACAGATGAGGCGGTTCGGGTAATGCAGCGGGTGCAGCATACCTTAGTGAGTAGGGCTATGCTAAATACAAATAATCAACCGGTATCGATCACTTTTAGTGGCGGGATAGCATTACGTCAAGCCTATGAGCATCAGTATTCGGTGATGAGGCGTGCTGAAGAAGCGCTATCTCGCGCAAAAAATACCGGAAAGTCTCGAATAGAAATTGCCTGATGATTTGAATCGTTCTAACGGAGACCTGCCCTGACTGTTACCGTATCATAGGTTTGTAGATAGCCTGGTAAGATTTCCAGGGAGGGCCTATCCAATTCTCGATTTGTATGAGTTGAATACTCAGCGTTCATATGCCAATGTGGGGGCGAGCCATCTTTCTGCTTCATCAAGCGTCCAGCCTTTTCTTCTGGCGTAATCTTCCACTTGATCTTTACCAATTTTACCCACGGCGAAATAAGTAGATTCCGGATGCGAAAAATAAAAACCGGATACGGCCGCAGTGGGGACCATAGCGTAAGATTCAGTGATAATGATGCCGGCTCGTTTTTCGGCTTCGAGTAAGGCAAATAGAGGTCCTTTTTCGGTATGATCAGGGCAGGCCGGATAGCCCGGTGCCGGACGAATTCCCTGATATTCTTCATTGATGAGTTGTTCGTTGGTTAGAGTTTCATCCTTGGCATAACCCCAGAATTCCCGCCGCACGCGCGCATGCATGTGCTCGGCAAACGCCTCAGCTAAGCGATCAGCTAAAGCCTTCAGTATGATGGCACTATAATCATCATTGGCAGCTTCGAATGCTTTTACGCGTTCGTCGATACCAAAACCAGCTCCGACAGCAAATAATCCAATCGTATCGATGACGCCGCTTTCCTTAGGTGCAATGAAATCGGCCAAACACAAATTGGGGCGTCCTGCTGGCTTGACTGTTTGTTGTCGTAAAGTGTGGTAGGTCATCAACACTTTGGTACGAGACTTATCCGAATAAATCTCGATATCGTCATGATTGACTGAATTGGCTGGGAAGAGACCGATGACTGCATTGGCTGTGAGCCACTTTTGTTCAATGATCTTCTTCAGCATGATCTGTGCATCACGGAACAGATTGCTGGCAGCTTCACCCACCACTTCATCCTCTAGGATAGCCGGATAGCGTCCTGACAATTCCCACGCCTGGAAGAAGGGCGTCCAGTCAATGTAAGGAATCAGTGTTTCAAGAGGATAATTCTTCAGAGTTCGGATGCCCAGGAAACTCGATTCTGTGGGAGCGTAGCTCTGCCAATCTATTTTCAATGCATTGGCGCGTGCTTGAGCGAGAGAGAGTAATTGTGCCGGTCCTTTTTTGTTTTTCTGCTGAGCGCGGACCTTTTCTTGCTCGGCCTTGATTTCCTGCTTATACGCAATATGCTGATCCCGGGACATCAATTGACTGCATACGCCTACAGCTCGGCTTGCATCGGGTACCCATACCGTGACCCCACTATAATGTGGTGCAATTTTAACGGCAGTATGCACTCGTGAAGTAGTGGCGCCGCCAATCAATAGTGGAATGGTAAAACCTTCACGCTCCATTTCTTTGGCGACATGCGCCATTTCTTCCAGTGAAGGGGTGATTAAGCCAGATAAACCGATAATATCGACTTTTTCGTTGCGTGCCATTTCCAGAATTTGCGCACTTGGCACCATCACGCCCATGTTGATAACTTCGTAGTTATTACACTGGAGGACGACTGTAACAATATTCTTGCCAATGTCATGAACATCACCCTTGACTGTCGCAATAACGATTTTTCCCTTGGGCTTAGCATCGCCGGAAATTCTTTTTTCTGCTTCGATGTAAGGTAGCAGATAAGCGACTGCTTGTTTCATGACACGTGCGGATTTGACGACTTGCGGCAGGAACATTTTTCCGGCGCCAAACAGATCACCTACCACATTCATGCCATCCATTAAGGGACCTTCAATCACTTCAATTGGGCGCCCACCGCTGTTTTCAATCTCCTGCCGAATGATTTCGGTATCTTCAGTAATGTAGGTGCCGATTCCTTTGACCAGCGCATGTATTAATCGTTGACGAACAGGTTCATTACGCCAGGCGAGATCCTCGACTAGCTCCTTTTTTTGTCCTTTGAAATTTTCGGAAAATTCAACCAGACGCTCGGTGGCATCAGGGCGGCGATTAAGCAGCACGTCTTCAACCCGCTCCAGCAAATCTTTGGGAATATCAGAATACACCCCTAATTGACCTGCATTAACGATACCCATAGTCATGCCAGCCTGGATGGCGTGATACAGGAACGCGGTATGAATGGCTTCCCTGATCGGTTCGTTTCCACGGAAAGAAAAGGAAACATTGGAGACGCCACCGCTGATCTTGGCATAAGGCAAGGTTTGTTTGATGATACTGATGGCTTCGATGAAATCCAACGCATAGTTGTTATGTTCTTCAATCCCTGTTGCGATCGCGAAAATATTTGGATCGAAAATAATATCTTCCGGCGGGAAGCCAACCTTGTCGACCAATACACGATAACTTCGCGTACAGATTTCAACCTTGCGCGCCATCGTATCGGCTTGCCCCTTCTCATCAAATGCCATCACGATGATGGCCATGCCATAGCGGCGTGCAAGCTTGGCATGATAAATGAATTCTTCTTCACTTTCTTTTATGCTGATGGAGTTGATAATGGCTTTACCTTGAATGCATTGCAGACCTGCTTCAATGACTGACCATTTGCTGGAGTCGATCATAATAGGCACCCGGCTAATATCTGGCTCCGCTGCAATGAGATTGAGGAAGGTGACCATGGCTTTTTGCGAATCCAGCATGGCCTCGTCCATATTGATATCGATAATTTGTGCGCCATTTTCTACCTGGCTGCGTGCAATACTTAACGCTTCCGCATAATTATCATTGAGTATCAAGCGGGCAAAGGCTTTCGAGCCGGTAACGTTGGTGCGTTCGCCCACATTTACAAACAGCGAGTCATCACCAATATTAAGCGGTTCCAGGCCAGACAGGCGGAGTTTCTTGGTGATATCCGGGATTTTTCGTGGCGCAATACCGTGTACTGCCTCGGCAATAGCTTTAATGTGGGCAGGTGTCGTGCCACAGCAGCCACCCACAATATTAACGAAGCCAGACTGGGCAAATTCCTTGATCAGGCCTGCGGTGTATTCGGGCGATTCGTCATAGCCGGTTTCTGATAGGGGATTCGGTAAGCCCGCATTGGGGTGAGTGCTGGTATATACCTCAGCAACATTGGAAAGTTCTTCCACATAAGGACGCATTAATTCGGCGCCTAGTGCACAATTAATGCCTACTGAGATGGGTTGTGCATGTCTGACCGAATTCCAGAAAGCTTCCGGGGTTTGTCCAGAAAGATTACGCCCGGAAGCATCGGTAATTGTTACCGAAATCATCACAGGCAGGCGAATCTGATGTCTTTCAAGGTATTGATCTATCGCGAACAGTGCAGCCTTGGCATTCAGGGTGTCAAAAATGGTTTCAACCAGCAGAATATCGACCCCCCCCTCAACTAATCCGCGTATGGATTCCGAGTAATCCGTGACAAGTTGTCCGAAAGTGATCGAGCGGAAACCAGGATCATTCACATCCGGTGAAATGGAAGTCGTTTTGGTTGTAGGCCCGATGACACCTGCGACAAAGCGGGGCCTGTCTGGTGTTTTAGCTTCCATCGCAAGCGCTTCTTCATGCGCCAATTTTGCTCCGGCGAAATTTAACTCATATACCAAATCCTGCATATGGTAATCAGCCATCGAAGGCACATTGGAATTGAAAGTGTTGGTTTCAATGATATCGGCACCAGCTTCCAGGTAGCGCGCATGAATCGAACGGATGATTTGCGGTTGCGTCAGCGTCAGCAAATCATTGTTGCCTTTTAGGTCATGAGGAAAGTCTGCGAAACGGGTTCCTCGATAATCGATCTCGCTCAATTTGTAGCTCTGGATCATGGTTCCCATTGCTCCATCCAGAAGCAGAATGCGTTGAGCAAGCAAATTCTCCAGCAAAGTAGTGCGATGATGAGTCATGTTGGAATGGTATTTCCGGTAAATACAAAGTAACTGATTATACCCTATGGTTCCTGCATCATGGCCTGATGAAGTGACCTTCAAAAAAAGTTAACAAAATTGAAATCATCAAGACATAAACACAATGTAAAGTATGCATACGCTATGCTGTGTATATTTGACAATAAAATTGTCCCCGTTGTCTGAATCTGAAATATTCGGGTTAAGTAATACATAACTCCTGTAGCTCCCTTTGGGAAGGTGGTAGAGAAGATATTGCTTCCACCTTCTTTTTTATGAGGAGAATCAGGGATAGAGCAGCAGCAACCGGTAGCCCATTGCGTTCAGATCGCTGTTATCAAAATAAAGCTTGATATCGATTTCGCTATTTGCCGAAAAAACCTGGGGATCACTTTCTTTATCCAAATAGTCGTGCGCGGTAAGAAGGCGACTGGCTAGTGTTTGGTCATCCATGTCGGTGAATGTGAGTAATAATGCAGGCAATTCCTGCGGAAATGGGGCGTGATTACGTATCGTGGCAATAAGGGTGAGGATCCCGGGTTGATGCGCTGGATTTGCCTGTAAATCAGATGATTCAAGACTTAACAAAGCGATATGTTTGGGTGGCTTGATCGTGCATTGTAAAAGCGTACAGTAATTTTCCAAAAAAGGTCTGGTACCGGGTATGGCGATAGAAAGTTCAGTGCGATAAAAATAGATACCTTGTACAGTTAAGATAAATATCATCAGTAAGCTGGCAAAAAGCCAATGTCGTGAAGTTTTGCGTGCTGACTGAACATCAAACTGATCGACCGCAGCGAGGATTTCTTTTTCCTGATCCTGAATGCTAAAAGCAGAGGGTGTCAGTTCATTCTGAGAGGGGAGCTTTGATTTGTTTGCCTGAGTTACTTTAGCTTCTAAGGGTGATTTCGTTATCAGTGATTCCGGGACGGTAATAAGCATGACGAGGGCATCAAACAATTGAGTGCATTGTCCGCATTGCACTTTACCATCATGGGCTTGCAATTCAGCAATGGTCAAGCTGAAAATTGAATTACAACCGGGACATCGTGTTACCAGTGCCATTGCTATCAGTAAAAAGTCGTTATTTCTTTATCCCAGTCAACAGCACCCAACCTTCTTTTTTATCAGCAATATCCATTTCAAACCATTGACGATAAGTATTGATGACTTCGCTAGCTTGTTCCTCAAGTATGCCAGAAAGCGCGATAGAGCCACCTGTTCGTACGGCATTCATCAATATGGGCGCCAACATGATTAATGGATTAGCCAGGATATTTGCGACGATCCTATCTACTTGTCCGTTTTCTTTCGTGTTGCTTTGGGATGAACCCAATGTTGTTGAAAAAATTATTCTTTCTGGATCGCAACGGTTGAGTGCTGCATTATCACGGCTCGCTGCGATAGCATTAGCATCGATATCGACGCCTAACACGCTACTCGCGCCGAGCTTTAATGCAGCAATTGCCAGTATGCCTGAGCCACATCCGTAATCGAGCACAGTCTCACCAGACTGTATATTCTTGTCCAGCCAGAAGAGGCAAAGTTGAGTCGTCGGATGACTGCCGGTGCCAAAAGCGCGTCCTGGATCAAGAATCAGATTGATTGCTGTTGAGTCAGGGGGCTCGTGCCAAGTAGGAACAATCCATAATCGTGGTGATATGTTGATTGGATCGAACTGTGCTTGCGTCAGTTTGACCCAATCTTGCTCTGGTATGCGAGATAAACGGTATTCAGGTTGGGTTGCAAGCTGAAGTATCCGAGTAATCGTTTGCATGATTGCTGGGATATTTGCGTCTTGCTCGAATAGTGCAGTGACGGCCGCTTTTGTCCAGACTTCGCCTGTGAATTCGCCAGGCTCATCAAACAAAGGCTGTTCTTGCTCGGTGCCAGCGGCAGCATCATGGATATCGACAGATAATGCGCCTATCTCAAAGAGCTTATCACTTAAAATTTCAACATGCGTTGCATTGACTTCAATGTTAAGGGATACCCAGGACATATTTAACTGCAGGTGACCTCAATAAGATCGCTCAATCATTTTCCTTATTTGTTTTATTATGCAAGGCAAGCTTGTGTTCAAGATAATGAATCGAAACACCACCACTAAGAAAATTGCTATCGGATAGCAGATCAAGATGTAGTGGAATATTCGTCTTGATGCCGCTAACTACCATTTCTGAAAGGGCAATACGCATTCTGGCAATGGTTTCATCTCGATCATCTCCATAAGCGATGATTTTGCCGATCATGGAATCATAATAAGGAGGTACCATATAGTTATGATAGACATGAGAATCAACCCGGATACCCGGACCACCCGGAGCATGATACTGGGTAATACGACCTGCCGACGGGGTTAGCTTATAGGGATCTTCTGCATTGATACGACATTCAATCGCATGCCCTTTTATCACAATGTCTTTTTGCCGTAACAAGAGTTTTTCTCCTGCGGCAACACGAATCTGTGCTCGTACCAGATCAATGCCAGTAACAGCTTCGGTCACAGGATGCTCTACCTGCAAACGAGTATTCATTTCAATGAAATAGAATTCATTATTCTCGTAAAGGAATTCAAAGGTTCCTACACCACGGTAATTGATCCGACGACAGGCTTCTGTGCAACGCTCGCCAATTTTGTCGCGTAACCGTGGAGAGATATCCGGTGCTGGAGCTTCTTCAAGAATTTTCTGATGACGACGTTGCATGGAGCAATCCCGTTCTCCCAGGTAAACAGCATTACCATACTCGTCAACCAGTACCTGTATCTCAATATGCCTTGGATTCTCCAGATATTTTTCTGCATAAACCGTTGGGTTTCCGAAGGCTGCTTGAGCTTCATTCCGCGTTGTAATGACCGCATTCGAGAGTGCGGCCTCGGTGTGCACCACGCGCATGCCTCGACCTCCTCCACCTCCAGCCGCTTTGATAATGATGGGATAGCCTATCGACTTAGCAATTTTCTTAATTTCTTCTATCGATTCCGGTAATGCACCATCTGAACCAGGAACACAGGGCACACCTGCTTGTCTCATCGCATTTTTTGCGCTGACTTTATCACCCATCAACCGTATGGTTTCTGGACGGGGACCAATAAAAACAAAGCCACTTTTTTCTACCCGTTCAGCAAAATCAGCATTCTCAGAAAGAAAGCCATAGCCGGGGTGAATGGCTTCGGCATCCGTTACTTCTGCTGCACTGATAATGGCTGGTATATTGAGGTAACTCTGTGAAGACGGTGCAGGGCCGATACACACAGATTCGTCAGCGAGCTTGACATATTTTGCTTCAGCATCGGCCTCAGAATGAACTGCAACGGTTTTAATCCCCAGGGCACGGCATGCACGCTGGATGCGCAACGCAATTTCGCCACGATTGGCAATAAGTATTTTCTCAAACATAGTTGAAGTATTTGAGGTGAAGTCTGGAGGATAACATCGCAGAAATAGATGATTGAAAAATCATCCGATCACAAACAAAGGCTCGCCATATTCGACTGGCTGTCCATTTTCAAGCAAAATAGCTTTAATGACACCAGCTTTATCAGCTTCTATTTCATTGAGAAGCTTCATCGCTTCAATAATGCATAAGGTGTCGCCCGCTTTAACAGTCTGCCCGATTTCTACGAAAGGTTTTGCACCCGGTGCAGAAGAACGATAAAAAGTACCTACCATAGGTGATTTTACGATATGACCTTCCGGTAAACTTGGTTTTATTTCTGCTTCTGTCGAAATAGTCTCAGCTATATTGGTAGGCACATTTGCTGTTGGGACAGTAGCTGTTTGGTAAAGTTGGGGTATGGCTGCATAATTTTGTGATGAGTAACCAGATTTGTTGATGCGAACTTTTTCTTCGCCCTCAGTAATTTCTAGTTCGGCGATATTATATTCTTCAACTAATTCAATTAGTTTCTTTAGCTTTCTTAGATCCATATACAGTCTCCCGGGAACATCCCGTTCACGAGTAATCTAAAATCAAACCTGAGACATCATCTATCATTAAGGTTTGCGAGATTCAGTTAAAAACAAAATAGAACTTATGTAGCCTGCTATAAAGTGATGCATCAAGGAATACCTCAGTAAGTGGCGGCGGCATGTTACTACATATTATCAATTCCTTGTATTATTCTTTATCTTTGGTCTTCTATCAGGTTAATTGGATTAATGCTTAATCAAGTCATGCGCTAGCGATTGAAGGATTGATCAGGAAATCATCATTCACTTAACGCAGACTGTAATGCTAGTTCATAACCTTTCGCCCCTAGACCACTGATTACTCCGATAGCAAGATCAGAAAAGTAAGATTTCTGACGAAATGCCTCACGTGCATAGATATTAGAAAGATGTATTTCAATAAAAGGTAATCCTGTCGCAGCTAGGGCATCACGTAAAGCGATGCTGGTATGAGTCAAGCCTGCGGGATTGATAATGATGAAATCAGTTTCATCACGCATAGCCTGCTGCACGCGACCTATTAATTCACCCTCACTATTGCTTTGAAAAACTTCCAGTCTTGCTTCAGCAGCTAGCGATATTTCATACAATTTTCTGTTAATATCATCCAATGTCGTTTTTCCATAGATCCCAGGCTCTCGTATACCCAGAAGATTCAAATTGGGTCCATGGATAACCAGAATATTTTTAGCCGATATATTTCTAGATGTCATTTTAAAATTATGGCTTTTTTTGCTGGAAATGTACAGATTTTTGGAGATAATCAGAGAAATTAAACGAAATTATTAAGAATCACTTTGCTTAGTTATTTAGCCTACCAATACTTGAATTTTCTCGTTAGCCCGAATATTTCATAAATTCGCGTGATGATCACGCAGGATTTTGATTAATAGGGAAGTTTTGAGAAAGAGTGGTGTAGTGACTCATACACCCGGCTGAGCAAAATCTTTCTTATTAATCAAAAGACAAGTGAGGGCACGTGCCAATTTATGAAATATTCGGGTTAGTATATTTGGTTCTTAAAAAACCTTATAATTGCTTACGATTTCTTAAACCTCTATAATCCCGCGCTTGTCGGAAGTTCAAAGCGCTGTTGTAGCTCAGTTGGTAGAGCAACTGATTCGTAATCAGTAGGTCGGAGGTTCGACTCCTCTCAACAGCACCATTAATCAACAACTTAGAAACATAACCGAACCCGTTTTACTTCGATTGTGCCAAATTTGTGCCTTTAAGCACGTCATCCAAAACTCTGGCATGCTGGGCAAATTGCTCAGGTGCAAGGTGAGCATAACGCCTTACCATCTCAGCAGATTCCCATGCGCCCATCTCTTGAATGACATTCAACGGTACGCCATTCTGAGTTAACCAGCTTGCTGTAACTTTTCGCGCAATTTGGTACTAATTTTCGCTTTATTTGGTACTGCCGCTTGACTCTTTTAACGGGTAGAGCGTCAATGTGTTCATCTTAACAAGGAGGTTAAAATGAACGCAGAACAAACGGCACTTACTCAAGACGAATTACTCTCCATCCAAACCTTGCCGATCAAGCTAATTCTCGCCGCTGCCAATGGGCAAATCGACCTCAACGCGATGGCCAGGGATGAGCTAATCAGCCGGGGTTTAGATTTAACCGGCAAGTGGGTTGGTTTTGAGAAAGCCCGCGCGACGCTTCATCGTTAAAAATTACGGATGACCAGCTCGGTGCGTTGTGCGCGCCCTTGCTGCCCTCCCACAGTATAACTAATCGTCACCGATTGCATCGCCAATCCCTTGAATGCCTCGTGCATTTCCGGGATATCATTGACTGAGATGATCATCTTGCCTTTGATCGTTCTCGCCAGCTCAGCTATCTGAATATATTGCTCCAGCGCAAAATCCACGCCATACCCTTCCGTGCCCCAATAAGGGGGATCACAGTAAAACAAGGTATGTGCCCGGTCGTACTTACGCACACAGTCCTGCCAAGCCAAGTGCTCGATATACGTTTGCGAGAGCCGCAGATGCGCCTGGCTTAGCTCTTCCTCGAGACGCAGCAAATTGAGACGCGGGGCGGTGGTGGTCGCCGTGCCAAAGCTCTGGTTGGCCACCTTGCCGCCAAATGCGAGCTTCTGCAGATAGAAGAAGCGGGCCGCGCGCTGGATATCGGTGAGTGTTTCCACTGGCGTTATTTGCAGCCACTTGTACATCTCCCGGCTGGTCAGCGCCCATCGGAATTGCTTGGTGAACTCATCCAGATGATGCTTGATCACGCGGTACATGTTGACCAGATCATGGTTGATGTCATTGAGCACTTCCACGTGCGTTTGTTTTTTCATGAAATACAACGCTGCCGCCCCGCAAAAGGGTTCCACATAGCATTCGTGCTCGGGAAACAAAGGCAGGATATATTTGGCCAAGCGGCGTTTTCCGCCGATCCAGGGGACAACCGGGTTTGTTTTGGTCATGCTGTAAGCCCTTTTTCATTGATAAAAATGTGGTAGGCTTAGCCCGCCGCGTCGACGTGGCAGGAAGCCTTGGCTATGGCTCACAGGTGTTGTCTGTGGGTTATGGCGGCCGGGCCATGTTCGCGCATGGCTTTGGTCGCTTCCTCTCTTATTCTCTTTTCACAAATTAAGCATTCACCGTCCAATCCAGTGGAATGACATGCTTCTCGACACTGTTCAATCCCTCCCGTACAGAAAATATCTCCAACCTGCGTTCAGTAAAGGCAATACTGCCGTTGTCGCTGAACGCCTGGGCTGCGGTATAAGTAAAGGTGGTACCGCTCAAGCCCGCATAGGTCTTCACGAGAGAGCCGCCCACCTTCAGGCTATAGACCTGAATCGTAATGGTGGCCCCGGTCTCCGGCCCGATGTTCGTGGCAGCGTCATTGCCGATATTCACGGCTGAGGTGTCGGAGCGGTCGCGGCTAAACCAGGTAATGGCCGCATCGGTATTCACCCCGGCTATACTGGTGGGTCTTAACACGCCGTTGATCGTGACCCGACCCGGCGGATACGGCGCACCCCAGCTTTGGTTGAGCGTCAAAGCGCGCCAGGTATCGCTTGCTTTGGGCAGCACCCCCTTGCCGGTTTCGGTGAGAAACTTCGCATACATCGTGATTTGGCTGGCGAACTCCACCTCGGAGTGGCCGAAGAAATCCTGGAAGAACCAGATCCTGGTGCCCACGGCGTGCGCCTTGGGCAGTGTGTGCAGAATGCCGCGAACGACATTTACAGATGAAGTCGATGGCACACTGGTCAGATAAACCAGCTCGTTCCCAAGCAGCGCGATGGTGTTACTGGCTACCTGATTAATATCAACTGCACCTGTCAGCGGCAAAGTCGCAGTGGTCTCGGTAATGGCGGCAGACAACGTGGCGGTGGGCGTAAAAACGGAGGTCAGGCTGCCCGGCTGGTCGTTGCTGTTATCGGCTGCGTCGGATGATGTCCAGAATTCATAAGACACCGCGCTAGAAATTGGCGCCTTCGCCCCTACCAACATGAATGCACTGGTCACATCGATGCTATCAATCGCCGACTGGTTGTCACCCAGGAATTGGGTGGCGATTAGCCAATAAGGCGCGGTCAGCAAAAAGTAATCAACTACTGGAACTGGGTCTGCTATCGGATCAGTCCATAGAGTAGGCGGCGGGTCGGCAAACACGGATTGAACACTGAAGAATACATCCTCCACCGCATCGATCGTCACTTCGCCATCGGTTAGCGTGCCGAAATCCAGGGTGGTGATGCGCAAGACCATTTCCACAATGCCTAAATCCGGCCAAGTGAATTTAAAGACGCCACCCGGCTTGAGATCGAATGATTCTCTATTAGCGATCAGCTTCAGCCGTGCCAATGGCTGGGTGAGCGTTTTGAGTTCCCGCATGGCGACATTGTTGGCCAGGGTCGCATTGGCAATCCCTAAGTATTGAATGGTCGTGGGCACCACCCCCTGCTGCATGGCGATCAAGCCCAGATCCTGGATCGTGACGGATATCTTTTTGTCCGAGTCGCGCTCCTGATAGATGAGCGTCACCTGATTGACCAGATCGGCAATCCCCGGTCTGGAAAAAGACTCCATGCGCACGATATTGGACGGGCCGAGAATAGGCAGGCTTGCCGGGTTGTAATCGTTCCTCACTAGCTTGAGCGTGAATTTGCCGGTAGTCTGATCGAGATACAGCGCACCATCGATATGATTCAGCACCATATTGATGAATTCTTTCACGCTCATCTGATCCGATAACACGAATGACAAACCGAAGTTCTCAGCAAACAGGGTGTCGGCTGCTGCGCGGAAGGCGGCATCGTCCAGATTGCCGGAGGTGTAGCCCAGCCCCCAGCGATCCGAGGTTAAGCATTCGTAAATGATATGCGCCGGATTGGCATCGCCTCCAATATCTGCTTTTTCCGGGTACCAGGTCTTGGCGGGAATCCGTTTGATACGGAATGCCCACGGTTTGATATAGGGGTTGTTGGCGGCCAGATAAATCTGCTTCAAGATGAACGACAGCACGCCCCGGTAAGCCGGAATTGGTGCGCCTTGTTGGGTTTGCAGGTAAGCATTGGAGGCTTGCGAAGCCTCACCAAAAGCGAGATCAATGTCGCCCACCACACCCCCTTGCCGTTTGTCACCGCCGAACAGCTCCGGCTTGTTGACCGATAAAGTGGAGCTTGCCGTAACATTGCCTTCCCACAGCATACTTTCACCCACCCTGATGCCGGTCACCGCATCGACCGGGCCATGGCATGCCACCATGTGAATCCCCAAATGATAGCGCCAACCGATGGTGACAGATTTACCCTTCATGACCGTATTTCCTCAAGATATGCTCGACCACCTTGTTGCTGGAGCCGTCGTTCCAGGCAATGACCCTATCCAGCGGTAATCCTTCTTTCAGGAAGGTGCGGAAGCAAATACCCCTTTTTTCCAGGAAGCGCTTAGAGCCGCGTGCACAGAGATTGCACTCCGCTAAGTCCTGCATGGTCAGTTTAAGATCGCTGGTATCTATACCCTTAATGATCATTACTTCTTGCCCGACTTGGATTTGATCGCGGTCTTCTTGAAGTCGCCATACCACACCGTATTCGCCTGGTTGATCCAACGCGTGCCGAATACCACCGGTATGGGGGTGGCCTCCGACACCGTCGGCACATTGAAATCATCCAGGTTGCTGGAAGCGGGTTTGGGCGGTTTGGGGGCAAACACCGCCGACAACACGGCGGATAAGGCAAAAGCGATAATCTGAAACCACATGAATCAATCTCCTATTCGATCGGGTCGCCCTTGAATGGCCCCAGGTCATTGGGGATAAACTCAAAGCCGCCGTAGTTATCAAAATTATTGAATTTGTTCAGACAGGCGTTGCGGTCATGGGCGCACCCGGCGAATAGATTGATGGTGACGCCGACTTTGAGCGAGGCGGTCACGCCGGTCAGGGTCAGCACATCGTTGCTATGATCACGGATCATTTTCTTTTCCACGTCGCCCACTTCGATATAGCCGCCGGTATACCAGCCGCTTGCCCGGTTCATCGGCACCACGGTGATGGTTGAACCGACGACCGATGTGATGGTGGCAGTATCGCGAAAGGCAGATGCATTCAAAGTGCAGCCGCTATCGTATAAAGCATGGCGGCACAGCCGCTGGAACATGCCGCGCAGGCCCGAGCGCTCTATTGAGGTATAAATCGGCTCGCAGGTGATTTTGGCGGTCAGCCCGGAGAATTCCACATTCACCACCCGCCCGATCCACTGCGGCACCACGTCAAGATCACCCCGATGCAGCCGGTAAATCGTCAGCTTCACCGGCCCAGGGTGCGAGCGGATAAAGAGCTTAGCGACGTCATTGTCCCGGGCCACCTCGATCTCCAGCTTCATTTTGCTGACTTCCGTTGAGGAGCCGATGGCCGAGCGGGTCAAAGCAGTGGGTGTGTAGGTTCTCGATTGAAAGCTCACCGCCTCATCGCCGGAAGTGTAGGTGAAGATGGAGAGCCCATGCGAGAATTCATACAACTCCAACGGGCGGGCGTCATGGATGCTTTTTTCAAAAACGCTCAGCGTCATTGCACCACCGTCCTGATAAGGGCGCTGACACGTGAAACTGTGTCGGTTTCATGAAAGATCTCCACCGTGTCCGAATCCAGGCGGGAGAGATTAAGATAGCTGATGCGCCTGACCTCCTGCGGTTGGATGTCGAAGCCGACGGGGCTGTCGATGAATACGTTCTCCTCGGCATCAGAGATTTCATCCACGCTCAGAATGTCCTTGAAGATCCTGGTGCCGTTAAACAGCTCGATCATGAGTGCATCACGCATGGGCGTGGCTGGCACGAATCGCTCATAAAAGGCAAACTGAACTACCAACTTGGTGTCGGTGCCCGCGAGCAAGGACGTGAGCTTGAAATCTTCATTCCAGGACGGCATCCAGAACGGCTTCCAGCGGCCCGCGCGCGCATACAACCATTTCCTGAAATCGGCCCGTTCCTTGCGCGATTTCATGAGCCAATCCATACGGCGCACAATGGTGGTGTAGCCGATCGGGTCATCCACCACTGGATTAACGGTGTCTGAATCAAATTCTAACAACGGCCGCAATAAGTCTTCCGACAGCACTTCCACCTCATTGGGAATATCCAGTAGCACGGGATAGCCTTTGTAGAGGGTCGCGCCTTCTGTTTCCGTCAAGCCGGAATTGTCAGTAACGATGAATTTAGCCTGCATGTCCAGCATGTGTCGGGTGGGGCGGGTAACCGTTTGCTGGCTCGCGATCCGGGCGAATTTGGCGGAATAGATTCTTGTCCCGGCGGGCCAGGTTTGCTGCGTCGGCAGATCGAGAGTTAACTGATTCGCTTCGACCGACACAATCTGCACCGATTCGTTGAGGTCGATGGCGTCGAACAGCAAGGCCACACCACCCGCGATGAACTCGGAATCACCTGTCGGAATGTTTGGAATCACCATCGATCCCGCAGGCAATTCTGTTTCCAGCAAGTAGTAATCCGGCCAATAGGGGATCAGGTAGCTTCGGGATTGCCAGCCAAACAGCGTGCTTTGCAGCTTGCGCACAAAATCCAGCCCAAACACCTGCAGATGCGCTTCGATTTCACGCCGGGGTGTGGCGCGCAGTTTAACCCGCTGCTCGGCTCCATCCCAGCTCGTGATGATGTCGGTTAGGAATGAATAACGCTCCAGCACGCCGTTATCCCAATTGATTCCTGCAAACAGCAGAATCACCCGGCGTCCGACTACCGTTAACTGAGGCGACTCGGCGGCAAAATTGAGGGTATAAGTGGTATTGATGATAGGCGGCCCAGCCACTTCCACCGCCAGGGTATAGATGCGTGACTCCAATGCGTTAAAGCTGGTGGGCTCAGGTATCGGGCCGGTGAAGCTGATGCCGGTGCCCGCATTGGTATCGATCGATGATAATAGGTTGGCGGTAAAATAGGCATTCCATACTTCTACCTGGATGATCTTCTGCGAAATGACATTCCCGAGGTCGATCGAGGCCGGGGTAATATGGATGCGATCGTAGTAATCATCTTTGAAGGAGGGGGCGAACAGCGAGCTGATTACCGATTGGGGTTCGGGGGATACTGGCAGTTGATCAACCACAGCACCCATCAGGGCCGGAGCGATGGCTTGCGCCACCGGCGATTGCTGCGGTGCACTTAGTTGATCGAGTGAAATGGACAACGGTGCTGGTTCTACCAGCACCAACAGCCCTGCACCCAATATTCCGCTAATGGCTGCCATTTAAACGATCTTCCTGTAGGCATAACCCAATTGCCACGAATTGGGCAATTGATCCTGGGTGTTGGCTAAATTGGAGCGCCGGGTCATCGGGAACACCTTCCAGGTATCCGAACCCAATGTCACTTCCTGGCCGACCGAGAAGGGTTGCAGCCATACCAGCCGCAGATCCTTCACCACACCGAGCGGCGCGCGGTTGCCGGAGTTGGCGCCGCCGATATCGGTGAAGATATAGATCGGGATGAACGGTGTAGCCAGATTCAGGGTATTGGGCTGGCTGCCCACCAACAGGCGGCTGGTGAAGCCAAAGCGGCCATTGCCGTAGGCATCAAAGGAACCGGGCGAGTCTGTTGTGCTGTTAAACATGCGCCAGACGTTCAGTTCCAGATTGGCGCTGATTTGTCCTCTTGCGGGTGCGCTGACACCGATATTATCGAACAGCATGCGTGAGAAGGAGCTCTGGTAATTGCCGCGATCGCTCGGCAGCCCTCCGACGTGGGCAGCGTCGCAATAATGGCCTCCGGCATAAGCACCGAATTTATCGAGTTGACCGAACACCAAGTGACTGAAGAAACCCGCCGAGTACTCCAGCACGCAATGCACATAATCCCCCGCTGCATCGGAAAACAGATGATAGGCAACATACGGCCCGTTGCCGACGAAATCCATGACCGCCGATTGAGAAGGTGCGCCCGGTTGTAAGTTGAGGGCTGCACCGGGGGTATAGCCGGTAGCGCCTCTGAGGCGTAATTCAGTCGTGGTTACGGCTGCATTGATGAAGGATTCGATGCCGAAATAAAACGTGAGCCCGCCGCCATTCGAAGTATTCTTCTGCATGTACAGGCGCTTGGTGGTGCTATCCACCACCGTGAACTCATTCTGCGTGAAGCCCTGCGCGATGGCGAACAGACGGATCTTGTCCAGCAGGTCATTGAGCGAAGTGGAAATACCGGTTTCGTAAGCCATTACTTTACTCCAAAGCGATCGCGGCCCAACGCTCCTTGGCGGTGCGGAACACGTTGGGGATGATCAGATAGGTCACTGCCCCAATCGTGGTGGTGTTTTCTGCGGCATTGCCAAAGCCGGTAACGGCAAACACCCCGTGAATCTCACCCAGGATGTTCGGCGAGGGGTTGGCCCCATCTACATGCATAATGCACGGGAATAGCACATATTGGTTGTCGATGGTGGTGACGATATTCTTGTAAGCGGTGGCATGGTCATTACTTGGGCCCCATGGCCAGACATTGCGGCCAAAACTCACTGCCTGTTCTGGCACACTCGAGGTATACCAGTTCTTGAAGGGATACCACGCCCCATCGGCAAAACGCAGGTAGTGGGTAGTGACGCTGGTGAGACTGGCCATGCTGCTGTCAACACCTCCTGTATCGTAAAAATTACGGCAGTCATCATTGGTGCTCGACCAGCGCATTCTACTATTGTCCGTTGGCCATCCCATCGCGTTGCTGCCACCGATCATCAGCGGGTACGGGTATTGACTCGGCGTGGCATAGGGCAAGATAAAGCCGGCATACAAGGCATGATAGGTGGTGTTGATCTTGGCAATGACCATGAAGCGCCGCCCATTGGCGATAAACCAGTAGGGAATGCTGCTGTTCCAAAGCGATAAACCGACTGGCAGACTCGTTCCCGGCTGAGTGGCAAAATCCAGCACATTGCCCACGATGAATCCAGTTGCGCCATACAGCCGCCAGTTGTACCAGTCACCCGATACGCTGTAATCGGTTTCCAGGTTGACGAATATTTCATCACTACCACCGCCAGGGCCCTTTAACGACAAGCGTTTCCTGAGTTGTACGTTGAGCGGGAACCCCTCCTGATAGAGGATGATTCTATTCAGCGTGAGCGATGAGCCGCCGGTGCTGTTGACGATATTGAGCCGCCAGAACTTGTGCTTGTTCAGATTGTTGCCGCTCAATGCAAAATCCTTGATGCCCGACTGAGACGTCCAATCGAGTGACGTCATACCGCTGAAGCTGTCCTGAGTCGTCCAGGATAGCCCGTCATCGCTGTATTGAAAATCAATCGATTCCGGCTGCGCGCTGCTGGTGAGTGCGGTGATGTTGGCCGAAGTCAGGTGCACTGGCTGGTCGAACTCCACCCCGATCTGCCATGGTTTCGCATTGGTCGTGCCGCTCCAGGTTGAGGCGGTGAGGTTGAAGGGGTTGTTGGCTAAAGTAACCGTGCCGCTGGAGGCGAACACGCCCACCATCAAGGTGTAGTCGGGATTGTGATACAGCTCCTGCCAACGCTCGTTGACCGGCAGTGTGACCGTTAAAAATGTGCGCAGTTTCTCGAAGAGATCGAAGGCGCTGGTTGCTGTACCGATTTCGACAGTCATGATAGTGCCTGCTTCAAAGCTGCGTTATTGCGGGAGATGATGTTCAGGATCACTTTCTCACCCTCGCTCGAGGTCAGGAAATCCTTGGTGACGCGCGGATCGATGCTATTGACGATGCGCACCGACTGGTTGACGGTAGGTGCAGCCGCAGGAGATAGGGCCAACTCGCCAACCAGACCGCCCTCGGCGTAGCCCAGGCGTGAACCACGCGGCACTGGCGCCCCTTTGGACAAGCGATGCAGGTTATCCAACGCCGCCAATCCGAGACGGCGCACCGATCTCGTTGACCGGCAGTGTGACCGTTAAAAATGTGCGCAGTTTCTCGAAGAGATCGAAGGCGCTGGTTGCTGTACCGATTTCGACAGTCATGATAGTGCCTGCTTCAAAGCTGCGTTATTGCGGGAGATGATGTTCAGGATCACTTTCTCACCCTCGCTCGAGGTCAGGAAATCCTTGGTGACGCGCGGATCGATGCTATTGACGATGCGCACCGACTGGTTGACGGTAGGTGCAGCCGCAGGAGATAGGGCCAACTCGCCAACCAGACCGCCCTCGGCGTAGCCCAGGCGTGAACCACGCGGCACTGGCGCCCCTTTGGACAAGCGATGCAGGTTATCCAACGCCGCCAATCCGAGACGGCGCACCGATGCCGCCGAGAACACATACTCGCCCGCATGCACCACCCCGGCGGGTTGAAACTTGCCACCCTCTCCAGTGTAGCCACCCTCGGCAAAGCCTTTGCCAGAAAATGCGCTGAACAACCCGCTGAAAAAGCCGCCGATCCCGCTCCCGCCGCCGGAGAACAACCCTTTGAGTGAAGAGAAAATACCCGACAACCCTTTCTTCAGGGAACCAAGCAAGCCGTTCAATCCCTCCGATAAGCCGCTGAATAAGCCGCTGAATATACCGGCAGGCGCGGATTGACCATCTTTGCCCTGGCGTCCGAACAGATTGAAGAAGATATCGGTAAACCCGCCCGCAAGCGAGTTCGATAAGGCGCGCATCATGGAATCGCCGATGGCGGCAAGAATTTCAGTGATGCCGCCTTCACCTCTGGCCACCCGGTAAAGCCCATCGGCAAACGCATTCTGCACGCCGCGCTGCACGCTTTCGAAGATCTGGTTCTGTTGCCGCAGGATTTCCTCGGCACGGCGTTTTGCCAGATTGTTGTCCCGTATCCGGCCCTGCAGCTCGAGCAGTTTATTGATATCCTGGATGCCGCGCTTCTCGGCTTCCATGAACAGCACCGCCGTTTCGCGTTCCTCATTCGAGAGGCCGGACAGGAACGCTTCACGCTCGAGTTCAGCAATGAAATCCTGCTGGCTTTTGAGCCGGGTGGCTTCCAACCCCGCGATCTCATTGGCGACTTTCGAGCGCTGCGCATTCAGTTCACGCTCGGCAATCGCCTGGCTGGCCGTGATTTGAGCGATCTCCGCCAGCGCTGTCAGCCGGTCGGCCTCGCTGGATTGCGGACTGTCGATGATTTGCTGCCGGATTGCTTTCTGCCGTTCCAGTTCGGCTATCTCGCGGTCGGTCAAATCGGTCTGCAAGCGGTTTAGCCTGGCGTAGTATTCGTCAGCATTGATCGCTTTGAACTGGAATAGCTCGCGGGTAGGCTCGATCTCGCGTTGCGCCTGATCGTCGGCCAGCCGTTTTGCCTGCTGGAAAAGCGCATTCTCAAGATCCTGCCGAGCTTTTGCCAGCTCCTGCGCGGCACGTACCGCCGCTTTGCTGGCTGCTGCGCTCCCGCCGTCAACGGAACCGGCAAATTGTTTTCTCGGCTGGAATTCGTCCGTGACGGCCTGCGTATCTTGCAGACGCGCGGCAATGCCTTTTTTAAGCGCGCTCAGCACACCGCCGTTTTCGGCGAATTGAGCCTCAACCTCGTAGGCTTCAATGAGCGCGTTTTTAAAATTGTTCGCTTCCACGCTGGCATCGGTCAAGCCTTTGGTGAGAGCATTGCCCACCTGGTCAAAACTGAAATCTTGGCCGCTTAACGCTTTTTTAACATCCTGCGCCAGGGCAGTAAACAGCGTGCGTGTGTTGGTGATCGCCGCCCTGAACTGCTGATAGAGGCTCGCGGCGGTGATGCCGGTCGCGCGCCCGATTAAACGCAGGCCGGTAAAAACCGCTGTTACAAAACCATTAACCGTGTCGAGCAGTGCGTCAAACATCCCGCGCGCGGCACTGCCCAAAGTGCGGAAGGTATTGTTCAGGTTTTGCCCGGATAGGCCCACGGCTTGCGAAATGGCGCTCAGCGTATCCGCTACCGTATCCTTGATGGTGCGCCACGTAGCGGAGACAACCGCGCCGAGCGTGGTTGTTTTACCCTCGAACTCGACCGTCTTGTCGATGTTGGCAATAATGAAGGTGGTTAGTGCGCCCAGGGAAGCTGCGACCAAGCCAATGGGTGAAAGTAATGCTTTCAGTCCAACCAGCACGCCAGCAAGTCCTGTAGCAAGCGTACCAGAACCACCGGCTGAAGCTAAAAAGACCGCCGTCAATGCGGTCACGCCGCCTGCAACCAGTGCGATCACTGTCTGCATGTTGTTGGCGATAGCCTGCAAGGTGTTGGCAAACCCTTCGGTGATGCCAAGCCGTTCATCCAGTTTGCCAAGCGCGACAATCGCCTGGGTGCGGATATTCTGAAAGGCCCGGGAAGTAGTCAGCGGCAATTTCGAGAATTGGCGATCGATATCGCTTTCCATCTTGAACAGCGCGTCACGCACCACTTCGGTAGTCAAGCCGCCTTGCTCGGCAATCTTGCGAAGCTGCCCGATATTGACGCCCAGCCCGTCGGCGATGGCTTTGGCCAGCGCGGGTGTTTGCTCCATGACGGAATTGAGCTCTTCTCCACGTAGCGTGCCGGATGCCAATCCTTGCTGTAATTGGAAAATGGCTGCATCGACACCCGGCCCTCTGCCGCCGATCCGTGTCACCCTGGCGATAATATTGGTCAGCTTGGTGGATTCATCCGAAGCCAACCCTGCATTGATTCTCAATTTAGTATAGAGCTCGGCGATCGAATCCAGCGATTGGCCGGTTTCCAGTGCAATGGCCTTGGTTTGCCGCTGTGATTCATTGAAATCGTCCTGGCTTTCCGCCGCGATCTTCAGGAGGGCGTTGATTTCCTTATAAGACTCAGCCAGTTGGGTGAACACCGGGAGGGAAATGGCGGCACTGAGTCCGCCGAGTAAACCAGAAAACCTTGAGCGAAAACCATCAATACTGTTTGAAAGGCTATCCAGGTCTCCTTTGATCTTCTTGCCGACATTGGAGTTGGACAGCCGGTCGAATTCAGAGCGGATCTTGCCAATGACGGTCGAAGCATGGTCACTGGCGCTGATCCTGATTTTGAGTTCTTTGTTTGCCATGGCTAAAACGATTTAAACCATTTTTTAAAGCTCTTCTCATCGGCCATGCCAGCGCGCACGGCGATAGCCTGCGCCTTGAGGCGGTCGGCTTCCATCTGCTGGAGGGCTTCCGAGTAGATATGCACCTGGGCAAGCGTCATATCGAGGACGGAGCCGAGCCCGGCTTGTCGAAAGAGAAGGTCAAGTTCTGCCCATCCAGTTTGGCGATGAGATTCTGCCAGCCGGTTTGCACGGCGGGCAGAACCTTCCGGATGAAAAAATCGGTATTGACCTCGATCACCGCCAGCGCCAGCCTTGCCAGCTCATCGATATCCAGCTCGCCCACCCAATCGAGCGGTTTTCTGCAGGCAATGGCGGTTGTCCTGATCACCGAATCAGGCGACTTGAGCACCAAGGCCATGACGTCGATTTCTTTTTGGGTCAGATAGCCGAGTATGGGCTGAATCGCCGCAAGAAAGGCATTCAGCTCTTTTACCTTGATAGGTGTAACCACAATCGTTTCACCGCCTGCCGTTACATTAATGCCGGTGGGCGTTAAAACGGCCAGTTCATTGTTGTGTTCTGTGTTTTCCATATTCATTTCTGTGAGTAATTAAGACAAATCGACCACGCGTCCGAACTGGCCAAGGTTGGCGTCACCCACCTTGGTGTCGTCGAACAGTGCAGCGCCGGATAGGGCGAGTTTGGTCACATCATCGCTAATCAGTACAAGCTCATTCAGCGGATCGAGCGTTACTTTGTAGAGCTCGATCAATACTGGTTTGAGCGCGTCGGCGGTATTTAGCCCTTCGAAACGCAACCAGCGGTCAGGAGCGGCTGCCTGGAACAAGCCGACATTGATCTGCTCGCCATAGCTGTAGTCCGCTTTGAATGGTTGCACATAGCTGCCAATGTTGAGAATCTTGAGTGTGCCGTGATTGGCGCTGGATACCTCATAATCGGTGCCTGCCACCAGCGTGGCAGGCGTGCCTGCACTATCCTTGATCACCACCGATGACACTTTGCCATTTTTCAGCCGGGCATAATCACCCGCTGCCAAGGGGTTGGCCAATACTTCGGCGGTGACTGTGCTGCCAGCAATAGTTGATTTAGTGCCATAGAGCGCTAACGCCAGATTGTCGGTGGAGAATTCCTCCAGGGAAAATTCCACGCTGGTTTTCTTGGAGGTGATCAGTGAGAGGTCGGTCAAGCGCTGGCCGCTAGATGACTCCTTGTGTTCAAGCTTTTCTGTTTCAAGATTAATCTTGAGATCAGGCACATTGCCGACAAAGCGCATCGCTGCCGGAAATCCATCCGCTGCGCGGCTGGCGATGAATATTTTTCCTTGTCCTGAGAAATACATGGGGAGAGCTCCTTAACGTTAGAGAAATTCTTCAGCTATGCCGATGCTGATCAGCCAGCGTGCGCTATCAGCATCCAGGGTCAGTCTTGCACCCACTGGATAATCACGCCCGGCATGCGTATGCGGCTTGAGCAAGTCAATTGTGATCTGCTTGTTTTGCGGTATCTCCGAGATTGCGGAATCAGCGGATACCGGGTTATTCTGTTTTGCCATATCTTCTCCTGGTTTAAAGGGTCAACTGCTTCACGCGGGTTTCGACCTGGGCGACGCCTGCCGTCAAGCCTGCCTTGTAGAGCAGCTCATCATTCATGAAATCGATGGCGGTCACTTTCCAGATGCTTTTGTTGACCTGTGCCTCATTGAACAATGCGGCGATCGCTTCCAGCATTGCATACAGTCCGACCGGGCCGATGGCCTCACCAGCACGCGCCGCAGCTATGCCACGGCTGTTGCGTGCCACGCAGGCGATGCCGAAGTGCAGTTTGGCGCTGCGGCTTTCGATCTGGAACGAGCTCGGTGCGACATAGACTGCGGGCGCATCGGCGGCGAAGCGTTTGATCAAACTCTCGCCGCTCAGATCGGGCAGCCCGGCCACATCACGCAGCTTTGCGCCCAATGCGGATGCCTTGATGTGCGTGATCAGGTCGTTTTCCAGTTCAGCGAGCATTGGCAGCCTCATCGATGGCGCGCTCGATGCGCTTCAAGATCCAGTTCTCATCCTGTGTGCTGATGCCCATATAGGGCCGCGCCGGGATGGTGACCGATTTACGTAGGACAAACTCGCCGTTAGCGAGCCGGAAGCGCAAGCCTTTGCCGTTCTTTGCCTTGATGACGCCGCCGAACTGGTGGATGGCGGCATAAACCCGGTTCACGCTGACTTCAGCAAAATCGCTTCCCGAAGCATGCGCGACCGAGTCGAGCAGATGTCGATCCTGAATCAGGGTGCGTTTGCCGGTCAGTTGCGCGCGCAGACTGGGTTTCCATTTTTCTCCATCGGGGCCGCTCTGGCTGATGAAACGCTGCCGGGTGCTTTGTTCGAGCTTGTTGGCGATAGCCTGCATCACCTTGGATTGATCACGCCCCAGCGCCATCAGCCGTTGCAGGCTGGCTCGGATGCGTGCATCCTCATAGCTGATCTCGAACGATTGAACCGCCATCAGATAAAGCCTCCCGGGTCACGTCGGAATACGGGTTGAGTAGCTGACATCTGCGCGGCATCGTTGACCATTGGTCTGTTGCCGGAGACATCCACGCCGATATTGACCTGGCCTTTGGCCAGCGCCGCCAGTTGACGGATCACCTGTTTGTACCGTTCCATGATGAGTTCGGTCGCCTGGTCGTCATACAGCGCATGGCGCGCCAGATCGCAGGCAATCAACCGCACCATGCGCGGCACGACGGCGAGCGGCAAGGTGTAACGGGTCGCCAGATAACCATTGATTACGCTGTCCGCGTCCAACAGCCGGTCGTTGATCACCGCCAGCGCGGCCAGTGTGGCGTCCTGCTCCGCTGGGGTGTAGCCGCTCAGGTCGCCGCCTGCCGCAGCGGTGGCAAGCATAGCGGATGTTACCAACCGGGGCGTGCCCCGGTCAGCCCGTTGCGCGATTTCTTCCGCACCGAACTGGTCGAGTAGGTTTGTAGCGGTGGCGTAGGTCATGGTGAGTTGTTACCGCGTAACGATTATGCGTCGATCTCGGTTTCCGAGACCGCCAGCATCGGCTCGCTTTTGATCTGGGCAATTTGTTCAGCCGTCAAATCAGCCAGCGGGATCACCTGGTCTTCTTTTCCGAAGGTGATGCCCGCCCGGCGGAAGCGATCATTGAACGCCCGTATACGTAGGGCTTTGATCTTTTCTTTATTAACTGTGTCTTGGGTTTTGATTTCTGGTGTTGCCAGGTTTTCTGCTGCGGGGTCGGTAGTTTTGTCTGTTTTGGCCATGTTGTTTGTCCGTTAAATTGATGGGTTAGGGGTCGTTTCATTGGGGCGAATCTTGTATTCGCCCGTTATCGATTAACCCGCGCCGGTCGAACCCACTGCCAATTGCCAGAATCCGTAACCGCCCGATGCACGTGCTTCCGCGCCGAATTTGAATTTCTTGCGCATGAACACATCGTCGTTTTCCTGGCTGGTTTGCTCGACGAATACCGGCGCTTTACGCTCCTGGTAGATGAACGGCTTGACCGGCTTGGTGGTATCGAGCAGGTACCAGGCGGTGTCGGAGGTCAGGCGCGCATCGACCACCACTTGCGCCGTGCCTTTGTACAGATTGGCTTTTCCATCGTCCAAGCGGTCATTGTTGATCAATGCCAGTGCGACGTCCTCCAACGCAGGCGGCACCAGCAGCACGTTCGGGTTGATATTGAGCGGGCGGCCTTCGTCGTCCTTGAACTTGCGCATGGTGGTGCGGGCTGCGCCGTAGCTGGCGATGGCGGCTGCTTGGCTCACGGCGCTCAAGGCCACCGTCAGTTTGTTGGAAATGCTCGCGCCTGCCACCAGGTGATCGGTGTCGAAGAAGTACTGTCCGTCAAAGCCCAGGTTGGTGAACGCATCGTTAACCAGGGCCATGACGATTTCATCCGGCAACTGCGCGGCCGATTCACCTGCCATTTGCGCCTGCGGGCCGTAGATGCCGAGCTGATCGTCCTCGATGTCGTTGCGGTCGACTTCGATGGTCGCTTCCCAATCCTTGTTAGGGATGGTGTACTTGAACGCTTCCAGCGCCTTAACGTTTTTATCGCCGATCCACTCGCGCATTCTCGGGAATTTGGACAGCCACGCGTAATCGTTCTGGCTGGTGTTGGAAGTTATCCTCATGGCGATCTTCTGCCAGACCGTGGGTGCGGCTCCGAAGGCGTTATGGAAGGAGGTTTTAAGCGAGATGAACACATCGCTAAGGGTCTGCTTGTTGACCAGCAGCCCGGCCAGGCCAACGAAACCCAGCGATTCCATGCTCTCGCTAGGCAAGCTGAGGTTATCCCAAGGCGCGGCTGTCGCGCCAAACGCAATGAAACCCATCGCCAGCGCGATGGCGCACAGCACGGTCAAGATTTTAGAAAAAGTCATAATGGCTCCTTGTGGTGTATTGATCTGATTTTGTTACTCGACCCAGACGCCGTCCGAATCGAGGCCGACGACCTTGCCTGCAACCGAGCGCGTGGCGGTGCCGTCGGTCTTGGCGACCGTCTCGTCATCGACGATGTAGCAGGTCTTGCCGAGATCGGCCTGAACCACCGCATCTGATCCGTAGTTTTTAAACTTGAAGGCTTTCTTGCGGCGGACATTGACGGTTTTCGCGCCATCCGCACCGCCCGTGTTGTCCACCTGCTCCTCCGCGCGCCCTAAATAGGTCAGGGTGGCAGCCACGGCACCCGGCGTGGCATAGCCGGAGGCATTGAGCGCCACCAGTGAACCTGCATAAATCTTGGCGTTGGTGGCGACCGGTACATTGACCAGCTCGCCGTCTTTCATCGGGGTGTTGCGATCTGCTGAGAGCGCCATGTTTTCTCCTGTGGGGGTTAATCGATTTGTCTGGTTAGGCCGTGGCGGGCATGTTTTTCTTGAAGTCTTCCGGGTCGATGTTCATTACCCGGCAGAGTGCGAGCTGCTCTTCCGTTAACGCTTCACTCTCGTTTCCTTGCGGGGGTTTCCCGCCGGTTTGTGTGCTGCTCAAGGCTGCAATCGGTTGTGCGGCCGCCAGGTACTGCTTGAGCGATGCCAGGTTTTCTTTACCAAGGTTGCGCGCCCATTCTTCCTGGGCGGGCAGCAGCTTGCCTTCGGATAACGCGATCTCGACCACGTCGTCCACCTCGCGCTCGATTTTTTCTTTGCGCAGACTGGCAACTTCATCCTGGAGCGCTTTCATGGTGGCGACCGGCACGAATTTGGCCGGATCGGGATGATTGGCAACCGTTTTGAGGGAGGCAATTTCGCTGTTTAGGCTTTGCACCAGCGCGACCAGATTGAAATCCGCCTTGGTGGCAATCGCAGGATTGTTGCCTTTCAACTGGTCGATGGCTTTCTGCAGTTCGGTGACCACTTCATCAACCGTCGCGGTCACCGGCATGTTGAGCAGCCAGCGCAATTGCTCGAGTAATTGATCCATGTTTAGTTTCTCCTGATTAAAAAATTGAGAAGCGGCAACGGCATCCATGCCATCGAGCGCCGGGTTATTGGTCAAAGCGGCATGCAACAGCCGCTTGACCTTCCCGGTCTTCTTGTCGTAAGCAAAAACAGGGGAGATGTATTTGTATTCGCCGCCTTCGATCATTTGAGTGGCGCGTTCCGTCCATTCCACATCGACGGCATAGAGACCGGACTCACGCCATTCCAATTTGCCAAACCAGCCCGCAGCCGGGGCGGGTTGGCCGTTTTGTGCAGCAAGCAAGGTTTGGTGTTCATAGTCCACCACCGTGCGGTTCGCGCGAGCTTCAAATTCAGCAATGATTTGCGCTGCCAGAGCGGCATCGATAAACCAATGCGGCACGTCATGCGGACGTCCGTCGGTCGCGCGGAATTGCCCAGCGGGGAATAGCTGGATTTCATTCGCGGCAGTGACCGAGATGGCGCACGCAGCGATGCCGTGAGAGGGGTTGAATGATTGGGAGTGTTTTCGATTCATGCTGCCATGGTACCGGCAGCATCGAGAGGGATTAAGGAGGTAGTGTTTCCTCCTTAGAACAAAGAGTTAACTAAAAATAGACTAGCATTTCATTGATAAGCCAGTCAAATGCGAGGCAGCAAGGGGTTATTCGTCGTGCATATTTGAGAAGGTGGGAGGGTTTGTCGCATACTTGATCCAAAAATCATGATTTATTCATCATTTTTGTGGATCTAACAAATTTTGTTAAAAAGAAAATTAAATAGACTAGACGCAATTTTATAAAGCATAAGGAGATAGCTTATACTTGTCCTTGTTATATTTCATCCTTGACGTAATATATTAGTAATACTGCATCTTTTTGGAGTTTTTGTGCTATTTGTTAGGTATTTCTCACGGAGTCATTTCTGCGCATTTGCTAACAACTAAGATTCCAACCAGCAGGGGAGGATCACATGATAGGCGATTGGATTCAACAAGATATAGAAACAACGGAAGCATTTTGTAGGCTTCACGCACAGGAATCAGGCGAAAAACTTGAGCCGAGTAAAGTTTCGCTATTCTTGCTTCAAGAATGTCCTTATGATGGCTATTGGATAGCACGACTTCACATTGAACCTCAGACCGTCTTTCGAAATAACGGAGCGACAGCAATTTCTAAGAGGAGTTTCACATATGCGCTACTAGCCCGAGATGGCGCCAACCGCAAATTTAAGCTTATCCCTATCTGGCAAACCACCAGTAGTGGACTGCACAACATATTTGAAATCAACGATATCCTTGGATTGTACGTCACCTCTGATAATGTATTGAGGTACATGACTTTTTTTGGTCAAGTCATTTGGAATCCTCCCTTCTATTTCTTCGAAAGCGTCACGAGCCTTGGCAGACTCATCGACAGCGTTGCTGATGAATCCAAAAAGGACACACTTGTCTACAATGTTAGAGCGGTTCTTGGTATTGATCCGGATGGAAGAATAGGCATTCGTATTAAGAGCGCGCGGTATCCATTACTCGGATCAACAGTAACCTTCGAAGCGCCATGCCTCTTCAAAGGTGACTTATACTTGGCGAAAATGCGTATCTCTCACTACGGCCGCCCTGAAATGGATGATGAGAGACGATTGGAAGCCAGTGAAATTTACGATCCAGACGAGAGCCTTGATTACTATCCTCTTGATTTCGGAAAAGAGTTGCGGGAAGCGATGCAGAGTGCCAAGCAAAGATCTTCCAGACTACTTCGCAGATTCAGCGCAGTTTTATACATTGATGCGATGCTACTCATGTGGATACTGCCTCTTTTCTTATTTCAAGTTTATGTCACTTTGGGGATCGGCTTACACGGTAATGCTATCGCTGGTTATTTCGACCACCTCCGGTACTCCACATTTTTGTCTGTAATAAGTCTAGTTCTTGGCTGCGTTGGTATCGGAGTGGCGGTATTCCGATATGCATTTCTTGAAATACTCATCCACCTTAGAAAGTTAGTACCGAGTATTTGGACATACACAGCAACGGAAATAGAAAGCCAGTTAAGGAAGTTAAAGTCGAAGTTGGGTACCCCTTTCTTCTTTTTCTTAATCGGTTCAGAACACCTCATTAAAGCATTAATGTGCGTAACGCTGCTATTGTACGGGGTGGCTCAATTTCTCCCTCCTCTTACTGAAATTCAACTAAATTTTGGTCAAGCTTTGACAACGACATTGGCAGCTACCCCACTCGTAGGCCACACCATCAAAAATATGCTTTCTGTGTCTGACTTCGCACCAATAACGCTTCCGTCACCTTTTGGAGAGGTTATTGAAGCGATCTTCGGATTTTTAATTTCGACTATCATCATAGGGATCATAGTCCGCACATATCACTACACAAATGAAAAGATACATTGACACCTAATAATCACATGCACCCAAACAAAAAAGAGCGACGAAGGAACGGTGCTTTTTGCTGCCGGTGATGTGAAGGGTTATCTCCGCTAAAAATATATTTTTTCACCATCTCACTGCCTGCATTGAATCGATTTCTGTCGATGAATCACATGCTGATATATAACCTACTGCCAAATCAAGATCAACCTCCTACACACAAATAGCAATTTGACGCGATTTAACGCCTAGTTAACGCGGGTGAAATTTTCAAGTAATGGCACAGTAGCCAGTAACACAAAAAATCGCTTAAAACCCCGCTTTTTTGATTCGCTCATTTGCGGCAGCTTTTAAATCATCCGGCAAGCGATCAATTTTATCAGCCAGCATCTTATTCAGATTTGCCAATCGTCCTCCTGGCGGATAATTGAAGCTGGGATCAACGCCCTTTGGGATGCGCTGCACTTCGCCGGTGCGCTTGTTGATATAAGTGTAGGTTTCTTCCTGCGGCGGCTCGGCAGGTTTCAATCCCAGCTCATCCAGCGTATCTTCATCCAGTTGCATCACGCCGCATTTGCAACCCCATGCCTTGACCGGGTAATGCGCCTGCCAAAAGGGATCATCCACTGGCAACACCAGCCCGTCCCAGGCGGAGTGCTCCAGGCGCGGGTGTTCGGAGTTGTTGGCGTCATACTTGAGATAAGGAAAGTCGTCCTTGTTGCGCTGGATGCGCTGCCATTGTCCCTCGCTGTGGGCGGTGCGCAGGTTGGTGTCATAAATCACCTTGAGGCGGCGCGTGCTGCCAAGCTGCACGAGTTTAGTCTCGCCGGTGAGCGGATCGGTCATCTCGGCTTTACCCCACCAGCCTTTCTGCACCAACAAGGGAGCTAAATCTTTACGGAACTGCTCGAAGGTTGTGCCTTCAGCCAATGCAGCATCAACGGCCTCACGGATATCCCGCAGGATGTCGAGCTGCATGGCCTTGGCGACGGTGAACGTTGCCTGGTGCTCTTGTTGCCAGACGTCCTCCCAACTGAAGCCGATCAGGAAGCCTTTCTGGAGAAAGAATTCGATCGCTTCTGCTGGCGGCAATAATTTGAATTCAAAGGCTGGCATTGTTTAACGGATGATTGTTGGGGCGAAATCCTGCATTCGTCCCAATAGGTTTATGTTTTGGTTTAGAACAATGCGCCCAGGACAAGGCCAATGACTACTCCGGCCGCGAACGGCAATCCGGTTTTCACTGGATCGTTCTTGATGGCGGTCACTGCCTCAAAAAATTTGTCTTTGATGATGCTTTTTAGCTGATCGATCATGCTGCTCTCCTTGGTGGTTGATAATTTTATTGCGGTTTCTGATTGCGCACGCGTCCATAGATGGCTGCGGCGAATTGCCCTTGAGCAAGGGTTTCAGTCAATTGGGCGGTGTCCATCGATTCGAGCAGCCCGACTATGCCTTTCTGGAAATCTTCGAAGTTGTCTACGTTGGCAGCCAATGCCATGATGGGCGCAATCAGCGGATCGGTGACGCGTTCCCACTCACTGGCGAGTTCATCGCTAAAGATGTCGAATTCGTCCGGATCGTTTTGTGTGGCCGCAGCCACGATACCGGTGGCGGCAGATGGCGGTGCATTTTCTGGACTAGTGGGTTTGGAGCGCACCAGTACCGGCTCGTTTTTTTCCGGGGCAGGGATGCGCAGCTTATCCTGCACCCAGGAGACTGGCACCGGCAGACCGACATCGACCAGCTTGGGCAGCGCTTCCGCGTACAAGCTCAAGTCCTCCGGTTCGCGCAAATCGATGATGAAACGCGGGATGCGCCTCATATCCTCGATCGCGCCGATGTTCAGCACTATCAGGGGTGCGACCAGATCACGCGTGAGGGTGCCTGCCAATTGCAGGCTGTCCGACATCATGAGATCGTGGCGCACTTCGTTGTGCACGTTACCGAGCGCATTAGTGCTCGATTTGCCGTCGGCTTGCGTGGTGAGGGTGCCGCCCAGGATGGTTTTGCTTTGGGTGCGTTCACACCAGTCCATCATTGCCTGGTAGGGATCGTGGCTGCCTTTGGCCGCTTCCTTGAAATCGATCGACATGCCTTCCGGGATGATGCCTGCCGCGTCGTGGCCGATCTGCATCACGGCCCGCAACAGCGTGGCTTTTTCCTCATCCCCGCTGCCGCTGGGGTAAGTCCCCAGGCGTAGTGGCAAGCCGTAAATTTCCAGGAATTCCGCCAGGTCGCGCACCGAGTAATTCTTGAACAGGAATGGCCAAGCGAGCACGCGGTGCAGTCCGGCCCGCGAGAGGTAGCCGGATTTGGCTTTATGCACGTGTGTGATCCAGCCGAACGGCTGCAATGCCGCGCCATCGAGCGAAAGGTCACGCAGTCGGATCTGCGTGCGGGTCGCCCGGTCGGTCATGAACCAGCTTTGCGGCCGGTGATGGATCGCTTTCGGCAGCCAGTCGCGTCCCAACCGTTGCCATTCGATCTCCAGGCAGGCAAAGCCGTGGCCGATGCCGTCCAGGCAATCGAGCATGACGTCTTCCAAGTTGGCAATATCGGAGAGCAATTCTTTGACGGCGGTGGCCGTTTTCTTTTCACGGGCGGAGGGATTGCGCGGCGGCACGATATCCCATTGGCCGGTCAAGAGAGCGCGCTTGCGTTTGCTCATCTCGGCAAAGATATGGCCGTCTTTTTCCTCCATGTCCAGGAATAGGTCATGCTGCGCGCGGCTATCGCCTTGTTCGGCGCTTTCCAGAATGCGTGCCAGTTTAGCGGGCGTCAGTCCCCGGCTGGGATGACCGGCGAATTCATGATTGAGATGCGCCACCTTGGCGGTTTGTGACTCTTTCAGCTTGCCGGTGTCGATCGGGTTGCCGTACATATCGACCAGTTTTACCATGCGCCTCCTTTGCTGCTTGTTTTGCCCGCACCCTGATAGGCCATGCCGCCAGACCGGGTGGTGGCCGCCATCCATAGCATGTGCAATGCATCCGGGCCGTCGTCGTGGTCGGCCTTGGGGAAATGCCGCAGTTGATCGATCAGGGTAGCTTGCGAAGGGTGCAGCCGGATCAGTCCATTGGCCATGTGCGGTTGCAGGGTTTCGATTCTCAGCAGTTTGTCGCTGCTGGGGGTGATGGCGGTGGCGGGCACCGGCACGCCTCGGCTGGCTGAGCGCTTGACGAGCTCGGTGCGCAAGAATTCCTGGAACTGCACCACTTCCACCACCCACAGCACGCACTTGTATTCACGTTGCAGATTGATGATGTCCTCGATGATGCGGTCGGGCAGGCGTTTTTTGATGAGCGCTTCCACCACGTCCAGAATGCCGGTGTGCCGGTTGAAGCCACCGACCAGCAATGCTGATGGGTCGCGGCTTGCGCCATGCTTGCCCAGGCTGGGGTCGCATGCGCCGAAGAAGCGCCACTCGGGCAGCCGGTTGACCCAGAACTGGATACAGTTGGCAAAGGGCGCATCGTCACCGGATACGGGGTCGTTCTGCTGCTCACTATCGAAAGCCGGTCGGCCATCGCGGGCGCGCTTGACCATGAGCTTATACAGCGGCTGGGCGGCAGGCCAGGACACGACTGCTCCGGCTTCCATTGCTGTTTTACGCTCGGTGTAGAAGTTTAACGCTGCTTCCTCGCCCTGATTCAGCAGCAGTTCTTCCCATTTATCCCACAGATCCATGCGATGCGGCCATTCGATTACCGCGCGGAATTTCTGCGCCTTCCACAGCGGGTTTTTGATGAGGCGGGCCAATACCGAGTCATAGTGCAGGATGGTGCCGATGATGACCACGTCCATGCTGTCGTCTGCCGGGCCGAGCGACAGCACGGTTTTCTTGAGCCAGGACTCCAGCTTGTCGCGCTGCTCTGGGCTTCTGACGTTTTCATCGTTTTCCAGATCGTCACCAATCACCAGATCGGGCCGGTGCGGGCCGTGTCGAAGACCGCGCATGCGTTTGCCCGAGCCGAATACCTGCACCTTGGCATCGTTACTGGTGACAATGGTGCCGACCTGCCAGACACGTCCCTGGCCGGTGGCCTGCGGGTAGTCCATGATCAAACGCGGGTTGAACTGGAGCTCAGCCTTGATCGCTTCCAACATGGGCAGCGCCTGGTCGAGCGCGTCCATGATGATCACCGGGTAGTGTTTTCTGCCGGTGACCACGCACCAGATGACGAAGATTTGCGTGACCAGCGTCGATTTGGCATTGCCGCGTGGCGCGGCGATCGCCTCATGATCGCCGATGCCGTTGTCGACGATCTCCGGCAGGCGCTGATAGAGGAAGTCGTGCAGTTGTGCGTTGCGGTGCTTGATGTAATGCGGGAAGTAGGTGCGCGCGAAGCATTCCAGGTCGTGCTGCGCCCGGTCTTGCCGGGCTTTTCTGGCCCTGCTGTCCGGTGCAAAGCCGTCGACATTGGCTTCGATCTGGCGGCGGAATTCTGCCGCTAGTTGCGTCAGCTCCTGCAGAAAAGCTTTCTGGGTGGTTTTAGCCATAGCGTTTGCCGATGCTCTCGCCAAACGGCAGCAGCACTTCTTCCATGGCGACCGCATGCTGGGGATAGTACGTCTGGATGAACTGCACCAGGTCGCGCAGCATATCGGCGGCGAAGCTGAGCTTGTCGAGCTTAGGATTACCCTTGGTGACCGCATTCATGGTTTTGGAGTAGGCGTCCGAGATGCGCGACAGCACTTCGGCCTTATCAAGTGGCTTGATGTCCTGGCTGTTTTTCACATCCTCCATGGTGCTTTGAAACAACAGCATGAAATCTTCCAGCACGGCAGCGGTGACCGCTTCTGCGCCTTCACCTGAGAGCCTGGCAGCAGCGCGGGCGCGATCCCAGTTATCGCCATTTTTCAGCGCGGCTTTTTTCCAGCGCGTGATCGTGCTGCGCGGCATGTTAAACCGATCAGAAATCGCTTCCAGATTTAACGCTTCATAAACGTAAGCAGATCTAACTGCAGATGTTGTTTCGGGGGAATGGGCCATAAATTATTTTGTTATTTCGCTCACTTTTCTTCCCAAAAAAGCCTGTCTTTTAATTCCCTTATTTCAAACTCAAGATCGATCTGGTCATCAATCATTTCTGATATCTTTTCTTGTTTTTTGGCCAATGCATACATTCTCTTTTCTTCTTTTTTCAGTGGCTCCAGTAGCTTGGCTATCGTTGCGTAATCGTCCCGGTGTTTCTCGATTATTTGGGCACTCTCTCTGCCTATCTCGAAAATTCGAGATATAGGAGCTGCATCGATTATGGCTTTCAGCCGTTCCAGGCGTTTTTCCAGTTTTGCGATTTCTGTTTTAAGGGCTCTGGTTACAGCACTCATGATTTATTTTTATAACCCGATCAAGGATTTGCCTTTTTCGATCATGAGGGCCACACCCACTGATACCAACCCGCCGCTGATCGCGCCGTTGAGCGCGGAGCGTTTCTCGACCTGGCGCAGGCGGCCGTCCAGTTTGTCCAGCCGGTCGTTGGTTTGATCCTGTCTCTCGATCACGAGATCGAGCTTGCCTTTGATCTCGCCCAGCAACAGCGCGTGTTCGTTATCCATCGTCATAATCCTCGTTTTAGGGTTGATTCGTGATCCTGCTGGCAGTCGATGCAGCGTGTGATGCCTTTGATCTCCCGCCGGGCCTGCGGGATTTCCTCGCCGCAATCCTCGCAATGGCTGAGCGCCGGTTGCTGGGCGTCCGGCTGGATGGCGCGCCGTTGGGTATGCTCATATTCGGCCAGCTCGATCTTTTGCGCTAAATCCTCTGGCCTCATGGTGAATCTGCCTTTATTTCTCCTCGATCTGCTCCTGCCAGGGTGTGGCCCATTCCACCAGCGCTTTGTGCCGCGCCTGGCATTCGTAATAAAGCGCCGACCGCTCCAGGCTGTTCCTGAAGATAGTTGCCAGCCGACCGTCCTGAGCCTCCGGCAGATCCGGACACAGGGAGGTCAATGAGGCCGGTGGCTGGTGGGATGGGGATGCTTGCAGCGGGACGGGCGTTGTAGAGGCGCAGGCCGTCAGCATCGAGCCCGCAATCGCCATAACTGCTATTCCGATCGATGTTTTCATTGGCTTTTTCCTTGACTTTGATATAGACGGTGCGCACTTGCTCGCGTGCGGTTTCGAACTCCCGGGTGACTTGCAGCTCGGCTCGAGTCTGCGCGATGGCTTCGGTTTGCGCTTGTTTGATGGCGGCTTCGAGGGCGGTGGCTTGATCGGCCAGACAGCCGTTCTTGCCATTCTCATGGCCCTGACGGTAGCCGATGCCGAACAGCGTGAATGCGCCGAGTAAAACCAAAACAACTAACCAAGGGTACGGTGAAAATAACGGGCTCATTGGCTGTCCCCTATACACAGTTCATATTCCTGCTGGCGGCGTTTTTTAAGTCCGGCCATGACACGCCCGCCAGCGCGGTTCCAGCGCAGAATTTGCGCGCACGCCCCGGCGTAATCCGGCGGGGTTTGCTTTAATTTCTTGACCAGTGTGGATTTGCAGAAGGCGCTTGCACCGATGTTGTAGGCGAGGCTGACGAAGGCATCGGCTTCATGTGCATAGACCGGCACGAGCCCAACACAGTCCGCTATCCGGGCAGCGATGTCGTTTGCATCGCGGTACAGCAATCCCAACGCCCGCTCCAGGGTGATCTTGTCGCCCGCTGTGACGTTTTCAGTGGTACCGAAGCCGATAGTCTGCACACCCACGCCATCATCATAGGCGCTGCCACGGTAACCCTCGAACCCGGCAATCGTTACCAGTGCGGCAGCGGACAGGCCAATCAAGGCGTTGCGCTTATTCATCATCGGCAATCTCCTCATTGCCTAGAACATGCGCAGGCAACGACTGCATATCGTTACCCAGCCAATTTACTACCGAAAACCCGGGGCATTCTTTTTTGACGTTGGGCAGATCGCAATGACCCAGCACGATGGGCGGGTGGCTGTCGCCCTGCAGGAGCATGACGTGCTCTTGCAGTTTGCGGACGTTGTCCCGTAAGGCTACCCATTGCTCAAGTGTGAATTGATTTGTGCCGATTAAACAAATGCCCAGGCTTTTGCTGTTATAGCCTTGCGCATGCGCGCCTATTTCGTCCAGGTGGCGTCCGGTGGCGACTGCGCCATTGGGGTAGATTACGAAGTGGTAGCCGATGGCGGCAAGATCAGAGTTTTGCCATTGTCTGAATTCAGCAGAGCGTTTGAACCCACGCTCTTGATGCCAGCGGTCGATATCGCTGACAGAGAAGTGCTTGCCGTTGGGCGTGGCTGTGCAGTGAATGATGATACTTTTGATTTGTCGTGTCATGCCGCCATGATGGCGGAAGACATGGGGTGGAATAAGGCGGAAGGATGCCCGCCTGGGGGTTTTGGGCGGGTGGGGTTAATGGGTTATGTGGAATTTAGGCGGGTGTCAAATGAGGGAGTAATAAATTAATAATTAACCAATGTTCTTACTGGCTTCGGTAAATGTATCCATTAACTTGGTTTTTGGTTTGCCTAACCTCTGATAGTTCTCTATCGCTCGCTGGATCATTATAAATGCTTCAACCTCTATATTCTTTTTTATCTCACCTTTTATTCCGTGTTTAAGACAATTTCGTACACGATTTCCATCATCACGAATCTGCTTTGCTGATCTTCCCCGAGATCTATCAGCCATAATTATAAAATCAATAATAATGTCTTGTGCGTGTTTTAAATCTTTATCTTTAACCATTTTTCCCAGAATTTCTTCTGCAGCACCAGCAAGCGTAATTGCCGGGATAAATCTATTTTGTAGAAATAACTCTATTGCGCAATGAAGTTGTTCTAATATGATTTGATCTTCTGTTAAATTATTAAACATAGAAACTAAGAAAGAATTAGTGGTTCACCGGAAAATTGTAGTCAGAGTTATTAAATGATTAAATTCTCTGACCCCAATTCTCGTTATTTAAGCCTTTATTGTTTGAAGCCTTTGTGATTGATTGTTATCAGAGGAAAGATCCACGAATTATCACGAACTATGTTGATAAGATTAATGCTCATCATCACCCTTCGACTCTGCGGCCGTTCCACCGAAATCTTCCTCCAAAACAGGTTCACGCCTTACTGCGCGAAGCTGAACCATCAAAGTATTACCATACGGGGTCAGAGTCCAGTAGGTACCGTTGTCTTTTATACTTCGCTTTCGGTCATTCTCTTTAATCAAGCCCAATGCTCTAAGCTGCACCATGCACGTCTCTATTTCATCCTTCCGAAATGAAAAAGATCTTAGTTCTCGATCTTTAAACTCTTTACGTGACTGAAATGCCTTTATCGACTCTCTTCGCAGAAAATCGTAGAATGATTGTCGTAGTGCGTGGTCTGATGCTTCATTAATCATAGAAGGAGCAACCGCTGCAAAAATAGCATTCCATGTCGGTGTTATGGATGCCGTATAGCCTTGGATTTTATGATAGGGAGGTGCTGATAACTCTTTTCTAGCTTCAAACGACATATGAATTTCAAATTTGTCCTCTCCTTGAGACAAGGCCTCCGTTCCAGACGGGGGCTTATCTCGAAGGCTTTCAGCCTCGCACTCCAACTCGGCAATTTTGTTCTTGAGTGCCAGCATGTCTGCTAGCGTGGCTTCTGTGGGCACCTTATCCGCTCTAACCCAGCCAACTGTCGGATGTCTTTTGAAAGCAGTGGTTAACCCGACAATTACTTTAGCTTTTAGATCGTCAGCGCTTTTCCAATAAACACAAGTATGGTTTTTCTCAATTTTTGTACGGAATTTTTTCAATTTCTCCCAAACAACACCATCTGTTTCAGTTTTATCCCGCGGGAGATTATCCGGATTTTCGTGAAGTAGAGGTATTACTGGCTTCTTTGTTTCGAGCGCATAGTCGTACTCTTTCTCTGTGTAACCGATACCCACTTCATCCAGAGAGCCGTAACGCCCGCCAATAATCAAAATGTAATAGTCGGAGTTATCGATAACATCACGTATGAGTTGCCAAGCAGTATCGTCTGTAGCTGGAAACAACTCCATACCAGCAGGCATATGATCGATTTCTAAGATCGCCTTTAGCGTAGCCTGTCGTTCATCAATTAGATCTACGAAAGTAGAGCTGATAAAGATTTGGTATCGCTTTTCCATGGGCCTCCATTATGAACGCTAATACTGATCTCTGGGACAAACAAAAGCGTAGCGTAGCTTTATTCCTAGCAGCGTTTTGTTATAAGCAGCTATCAACTCGCACTTAACTCTAGTTCATTGAATATCTGCATAGCATCTTCAGGTTGGAGCGCCCAGCGGTAAGCTGGGTGAACTTCCCAGTCATAACCAAACTCAGTAAATTTATTTGATAGGTACCGATTTTCCTCAAAATACTTGCGATCAATTCCCGAGGGCAGTTGCTTACGGGCTGTAATGAAGTTTATTTTGTAAAGGAAAGCTGCCAATTCTTTGGTATCAGCTTGGCTTCCATTCGCCCAGTGGTATTTGCCTTGTTCTTCAATTGCTCTAATTTTTTTCAATAATTGGTCGGTGCTATAGACATAACCTTGAGAAGCTTTTCGTTGAATCTTAGACGGACGCATTCCAAGAATGAGCTTTTCAATATTGGGTAACTCAGAGCGATATTCATTAATGGTATCTTGAAGCCTGCCTTGAGAGTACTCTTCAAAAATGGCTTCCAAGTGATTTGTTGCTATTTGGTCTGAGCCTTTTGACTTTGCCTCTCTTCCAGCCAAAGTGAGCAATTTGACTAAATCACGAGGACGTTTCCTAATTAAAGACATCAGTACCCTATACATAGGTGCATCTTTCCAATGACCTTTTCCAGTGAATTTCAATTCAATTATCGAAGCTAGGTAATTCATTAGTGAAGATTGATGTTTTGCCAGTAGCTCAGCCTCATTTACTCCTCTTCCAAAGTAACTTTCAATCCTCTTCACGAGGAGAACCAAGATTTCATGATTGGTCCACGAGTACCAGATCACAGAGCCTTCTGTTTTGTCAGTTGATTCATCAGATGTTCGGGCCAAATAGTAGACATCCGATCTTAAGCTAACTCTAAAGTATATTCCCCGATTTTCCGTAGACATATCCCTTACCGCATTTAATAGTGCCGAAATTCTTTGAATGTCGTGTTTCCGTCCTTGCCAGCCCCTGTCTAAATCATCGATATATACAGAAATTTTATTGTGTTTTAAGAAATCCTTTATTATTGCTTCTTTTGAGGGAGACAAATTAACCTTGTCACTGGCATTAAAGGTTGATGTGAGAAAATCTAATACGGCACCACTATATTGATTAAACTTCCCTCTCAACCCATCGAATGATAAGCCAAAAGATATTAGAGCTTTTCTTGCGATAATTTCATTTATACCAGTTTTCCAATCTCTAATCAGTTTCAGAAAATCATCCGTATCTTCGCCTATACCGATGATGTCATCGGGTTTGATCAGTAATGTCAGTCGATTCTTTTCTGACTCTTCATCGATCGCAATTTGAAAAAGAGCTGATTTCCCTATCCCTTTATGACCGACTACTATTCGCAATGGTAGATCATTAACAACCTGGGAATACACTTTGCTTTTGAAGTAGTACTCTTTTAATCTTAGAGGATCCTCATCTTCAGCTGCCTCATGGCCAAATAGTCTCTGCAGCTCGTATTCATTAAATTCCATATTCTGTTCTCTTCATGTATGCTGAGGGTAAGGGTTTTTTACACAAAGCTTTGCAGTAATTTTGAGCTGTGATAGCGATGAAATAATTGTCCGCCAACAGCGACTAGTTATGTTCAGAGCTAGAGCAAGTACACATCATCAAAAAGGAATATCATCGTCGAACTTTGACTCAGATTCAGGTAGCGCATTTTCTGGTAACGGCAGATTATTGACGATATATAAATTAAGTATGTCCTCGCGATCCATAAATAAAATCTGGCTTCGCTTTGAAGCGTCTAGTTTTTCACCAAGCCAATTTCTCGCTTGTTTAGTAATCTCACCCCCAGCGACAATAAATGCATGATCAACTAGAACTCGTCTGCTTATTTCTGGATCAAATATTTCATGACCAAGCATCATTAGGACTTGGTTGTATATCTCTGCATGTAAATAGCGGTGTAAAAATGTACCACTGAAGTGCACTAATTTCGCTGCGATCGCGGAATAAAAGTGTACCAGTCCAATGCCTATAAACTGATG